>NZ_JBXEJO010000021.1:0-117724 GCF_056837965.1 Bradyrhizobium ferriligni | reverse complement strand
GCGCCTCGTTCTGCAACGAGGTGATCTGGTTGTTGATCTGCTGGAGCTCCCGCGCGGCGGTCAGCACATTCTGAACGTAGTTGTTGGGATCGAAAACGATCAGCGCCCGTGCGGGGATCGTAACGCCAAGCGCCAGCGCGGTGACACCGGCTGCGGCCAGTAGGGCAAGACGCCTCATGGCGATTTCTCCAGATTGACAAGATTGGGAATCAGATCTGTGGCCCAGGCGACGCCACGGTGTTGGAGCCAGGCCGGCACGAAGCCGTCAGGTCCATGTTCGGCGAGGAGCTGCGCAATGGCGGCCTGGTCTGTCTTGGAAGAGGCCGCGCTGAATGCGAGCGCAACCTCACCAAGCCCGAGTTCGAACATCCGGTTGCCGCGACGGGACTGGCAGTAATAGTCGCGTTTTGGCGTTGCCCGACTCAATAACTCGATCTGGCGGTCATTGAGGCCGAAGCGGCGGTAGATGGCGGTGATTTGCGGTTCGATCGCCCGTTCGTTCGGCAGCAACAAGCGAGTTGGGCAGCTTTCGATGATCGCCGGCGCGATCGCGGAGCCGTCGATATCCGAGAGCGACTGGGTGGCGAAGATGACGGAGGCATTCTTTTTCCGAAGCGTCTTGAGCCATTCCCGGAGTTGCCCCGCGAAATCCTCGTCATCGAGGGCAAGCCAACCCTCATCGACAATCAGGAGTGTCGGCCGACCATCGAGACGATCCCCAATACGATGGAAAAGGTACGCCAGCACGGCCGGCGCCGCGCTCGTTCCGATCAAGCCTTCGGTCTCAAACGCCTGGACCGACGCTTCGCCAAGGCGCTCGAATTCGGCATCGAGCAGGCGCCCTGAGGGACCACCCAGGCAATAGGGTTGCAGGGCACGTTTCAGGGAGTTGGATTGGATGAGGACTGACAGCCCCGTCAGGGTGCGTTCCTGCATCGGCGCCGAGGCGAGAGACGTCAGCGCCGACCACAGATGATCCTTGACCTCCGGGGTGATCTCGATCTTTTCCCGTGCCAGGATCGCGCAGATCCATTCGGTGGCCCATCCGCGCTCTGAAGGATCATCGATCCAAGCCAGCGGCTGCAGCGCGACGGGCCGATCACTTCCGTCAGACAAAGCGCCGCCCAAATCATGCCAGTCGCCGCCCATGCCGAGCGCGGCCGCCCGGATCGAACCACCGAAATCGAACGCAAAGACCTGAGAGTTCGGGTAACGGCGGAATTGCAGTGCCATCAGAGCGAGCAGTACCGACTTGCCGGCCCCCGTCGGTCCGACCACAAGGGTATGGCCGACGTCGCCGACGTGGAGGGAGAATCGGAATGGGGTCGATCCCTCGGTCTTGCCGAACAGGAGGGGCGGACCCTTGAAGTGCAGATCCCTCGCCTCGCCGGCCCATATGGCGGAAATCGGAATCATATGGGCGAGGTTGAGGGTCGAAACCGGCGGCTGACGCACGTTGGCGTAGACGTGCCCGGGCAGACTGCCGAGCCAGGCTTCGACGGCGTTCACGGTCTCGATCATGCAGGTGAAATCGCGGCCCTGAACGACCTTCTCGACCAGCCGCAGCTTTTCATCGGCAGCACCAGGATCCCGGTCCCAGACTGTGATGGTCGCCGTGACAAAGGCTTGTCCGATCTGATCGGACCCCAGTTCCTGCAACGCCGCGTCGGCATCAAGCGCCTTGTTGTGGGCGTCGGTATCGAGCAGCGTCGACGCCTCGTTCGTCATGACCTCCTTGAGAATGGCGCCAATCGACTTTCGCTTGGCGAACCACTGCCGCCGAATCTTGGTCAGCAGCTTGGTGGCGTCGGTCTTGTCGAGCATGATCGCCCGGGTCGACCAACGATAAGAGAATGGCAGGCGATTCAGGTCGTCTAGGATTCCCGGAGTCGTGGCGCCCGGAAAGCCAACAATCGTTAGGACCCGAAGATTGGCTGAGCCCAACATCGGCTCTAGCCCGCCGGTCAACGGCTGGTCGGCCAAGAGCGCATCGATGTACATGGGAATTTCGGGCACCCGAACCCGATGACGCTTGGTCGAGATTGTCGAGTGCAGGTAGGTCAGCGTGTATTGATCATCGAGCCAGGCGCATTCGGGCATAAATCCTTTAACGAGTTGAAGCACGCGGTTGGTTTGATCGATAAAACCGCGGAGTACCTCGTGAGCAGCGGCCCCAACGGCGCGGTCGCGACCCTCGTAAAGAAGTCGCTCTGCCTTGGCGGCTCCTTCCTCGGGGGGCAGATAGAGGAAGGTCAAGAAGTAGCTGGACTCGTAGTGGGCACCCGCCTCTTCAAACTGAGCTCTGCGCTCGGCGTCGACCAGTGCGGATGCGACATCCGGAAATGTGCTCGGAGGATAGGCCCCGGCAAAATGGCGCTGCGCCTCGACGAATACGGCCCAGCCTGATCCGAGGCGGCGCAGGGCGTTGTTCAGACGGCCGGCGACGGCGACAAGTTCAGCCGGCACCGCACTGTCGAGGTCAGGCCCCCGGAACTTTGCTGTCCGTTGAAACGAGCCGTCCTTGTTCAGGATGATACCCTCGTCGACGAGGGCGGCCCACGGCAAGTAGTCGGCAAGACGCGCGTTGGAATGGCGGTATTCGGCAAGGTTCATCATGGTAGAGAGCTCAGGCGTTGAGATGGCCGGGAATGCGAAGATGTCGGCGCACGACGTCGACAAAGGCAGGATCGCGCTTGGCTGCCCAGACGGCGGCCATGTGGCCGATGAACCAGAGGACAAGGCCCGCGATCCAGAGCCGAAGTCCGAGCCCCAGGGCTGCAGCAAGCGTGCCGTTGACGATCGCGACCGACCGTGGCGCGCCGCCCATCAGGATTGGCTCAGTGAGCGCGCGATGAACGAGCACGACAAAGCCTGTGACCGGTTCATCCATCAGATCACCACGCCGCCGCCGAAGGAGAAGAACGAAAGGAAGAAACTCGAGGCGGCAAACGCGATCGACAGACCGAACACGATCTGGATCAGCCTGCGGAAACCACCTGACGAGTCTCCGAACGCGAGCGTGAGCCCGGTCACGACAATGATGATGACGGCGATGATCTTGGCGACCGGACCTTCAACTGACTGCAAGATCTGATTGAGTGGCTGTTCCCACGGCATGTTCGATCCGGCAGCCCATGCCGGTGCCGACGCCAAAAGAAGCATCCCGGACATGGCCAGTGAAGCGGCATCTCGACGAAAACGAAATTGCGGACGCATGTCAGTCTCCTGCTGATGAAAGGTCGTAGTCGCCGGCGGCCCCTAGCCCGGTGACGAGGGCAAGCTCGGCGAGGCGACGGTCAGCGCCGCGCCCCGCAAGCACAGCAACGAGGTTGATGGTCTCAGCGATCAGGGCGCGCGGAACCGTGATGACGGCTTCCTGGATCAGTTGCTCGAGCCGCCGCAGGGCACCGAGCGCAGTACCCGCATGGATGGTGCCGATGCCCCCGGGGTGGCCGGTGCCCCAAGCCTTGAGCAGATCGAGTGCTTCGGCACCGCGAACTTCGCCGACTGGAATCCGGTCAGGACGCAGTCGCAGCGAGGAGCGAACGAGGTCCGATAGCGTGGCCACGCCATCTTTGGTACGCAAAGCGACGAGATTGGGCGCTTTGCACTGAAGTTCGCGGGTATCTTCGATCAGCACGACCCGATCAGAAGTCTTTGCCACCTCGGCCAAGAGCGCATTCGTCAATGTTGTCTTGCCGGTCGATGTCCCGCCGGCGACGAGGATGTTCTTGCGTGAGACGACTGCGCTCTTCAGGATGTTGGCCTGTTCCGGGGTCATGATCTCTTTGGCGACGTAGTCATCCAGCGTAAACACGGCGACGGCGGCCTTGCGGATAGCAAAGGCCGGTGCTGCAACGACCGGGGGCAAGAGCCCCTCGAAGCGTTCGCCGGTCCCAGGCAATTCGGCCGAGACCCGTGGCGCGCCGGCATGCACCTCGGCGCTTACGTGGTGCGCAACCAGGCGAACAATGCGCTCGCCATCCACTGCGGACAGAGTTTGGCCTGTATCGGTCAGGCCTTGCGACAACCGGTCGATCCACAGCCGCCCATCTGGGTTGAGCATTACCTCGATGATCGATTCATCCTCGAGGTATCCGGCGATCGCTGGGCCAAGCGCACTACGCAGCATTCGCGCACCGCGCGAATTCGCCTCCGATTGAAAGGAATGGATTGCCACCGTCGCCCCCACCGAATGAGGGCCTCCACAGAGGGCCCCTCAGATGGGGACGATTAGAAAAGGCACCAATGGACTTGGCGCAACAAGCGCTTTCGATGATCGTAGACCGGCGTAGAAAAAGAAAGATTGAGAGGCGATATTTGACGCCTACTCAATCGTATGGGTTCGCTGCGAGTTGCTGCTCACCACTCCGCATCGTCATCCGGAGGCAGGAGGATGGCCGAATTCTCGTACAAGCCAACTGACTCGACAGGTTCGAAGGCGCTAGCCGACATGTCGAGAGAGGATTGACCCCACCCATGACGCAAAGGCCCGGAACCAAGGCAGCGCGAACCAGAGCAATGTCACGATCTGCAGTGCTACGTTGAGACCGAACGCTACTTGATAGGCTTGGACGGGCCTATGGCCATCATTCGCAGACCATTGCTCCAGGATAAGACCTGTCGCGTATTGTGCTAGAAACGCCCAACCAAAGTGCAAGACGTTCAAGGCGCCGTTGGCACGACCGGCAAGCTCCGGCGGAAAGTAATCCGCTATCACGGCGAAGCTGACCACGGTTGCCGTTCCGACAATTGCGACAACAGACCAGGGCAAGATAGATGGCAGAGACGCTCGAAGGATCAAGGCAAACTCGGCTGCGATAAATAGTACCGCAACCATCGCCAATATTGTCTCCGCCCCGATTCCCCTTCGTTTGACGTAATGGACCGTCATACCGAACAACCAGGCACCCGCGCTAAGTACGATCGACATAATGAAAAGCTGGCTCACGAGGCTTGCGCGATCAAACCCCTCTACGTCGGTCAGCCATGGCGATGCCCATAATCCCTGCAGAGACCAAGCCGATCCAATGCAAGTCGCCGACAATGGGGCCATTCGCCAAAAGCGCCGATCGCTGAAAACGGAGCTCAGGGTGGCGGAAGCTGTTGATGGGGCTGCGCTTCGTTCAGGCACCACGAGATAGATGAGAATGGCCGTCGTAGCGGTCGCGACTGCCAAAATCTCGAAGAGCTGCCGCCAGCCCATCGAAGTCAGCAGGTGTTCGACGGGAGCCGTCGCGGTCACCGCTCCTAGCGACCCCAGCATGATCATATAGCCGTTCAGCAAGGCAACTCGTTCCCTAGGAAACCAAAGGATGATCGACTTCAGTCCTGCAGTCAGTGCCGCCGCTACGCCAAGCCCGATCATTGCGCGCGCGATCAAAAGCGACAGGAAGCCAGTCGATACCGAAAACAGTCCGCCGCCCACTGCTGCGAGCAAGAGCAGAACGCTCTGGACGCGACGCGGACCAAAGTGGTCCAACAATAAACCGACGGGGATCTGGGCCACCGCGAGAACAAGAAAATAGACTGACGTAAGCAACCCGAGGTCGGCAGTCCCAAGCCCGGTGTCCGAGCTGAGATGGCTGGCGATCAGAGCGTTGATCGTTCGAAACAGATATGAGAGATAGTACCCAGCTGCAAAAGGGAGAAAAACGCGCGCGATTCGACGCCATGCTGTTGAGATTTGCATGCTGGCCCCTTTGCTCTCAGCTCGCTCGAGCCGATAGCGCGTCCAGCTTTTGTCGGTTCGGCTAAATCGCTGAAGTCGTAGGCTGGCGTAGAAAAAGAAAGAGCGGCGAAACGGTCTATCGACATGGTTCAATCAGCCTTCTTCTGCCGATTCCTGACGGCGGATATCTTCTGGAATCTCGCGCAGAAAGCTTTGCCCCTTTTGCAAACGACGCCCGAGCGCCTCGACAAATCCCTCAAAGCGCTCCCTTCCCTTTGCTTGAGCGGCCGCTTGCGCATCGTTGGGCAACGGTGGCGTGATCGTCAGCCAAAAACGAATGAAGAGGGCCAAGGTCTCGGCCGTCAAACCAACGTCGCGTTCCAGCCTCTGCATCTGACGGGAAAGCCGATCCAGACGACGGGTAAATGCTGCCTCCCGCCTGTCCGCTCCATCCGGTGACAGAAACGAAGCGACGGCCGCTTCCACGATCGCAGACCGCGAAAGCTTCTTGCGATCGGCAAGATCGGAAATCTGCCTCAGAAGCTCGGGCGGGAAATACACGTTCATCCGGTCGCGCATATTGCCTCAGAGCTCCATACCGTCATTCGGGTCCATAGCGACTTGACGGGAGACACCGCGCATCTGTTGCCGTATGAGCCGGGACTGACGGACCGCATCCTCGTCATCGTCAAGAACGGCGGCAAATTCTTCTACCGGTGTCGGTTCGGTCGTCTCCTTGGCGATCGCGATGTGATCGGGGAGTTCCGGCTCACGACGGAGCCCGCTGTTCGCCGTGTCTTCCTCGGCCTCCGCGGCCTTGTCGGTTGGACCTCCCGTCGGCTTCGGCGCTCCGCGCACTGACCATCCGTCCGTTCGCGATGATCGGCCGGCCCTTGCCGGATCGGGCGGCGGCAGAACCCGCTCGGTGAAGCGCTGATCCTCGTAGTAGCGGACCTTCTTCGCCCGGATCGGCGGCGTGCCCGCCACCATGACGATCTCGTCCATCGGCGGAAGCTGCATGACTTCGCCCGGGGTCAAAAGCGGCCTTGCCGTCTCCTGGCGCGAGACCATGAGGTGACCGAGCCAAGGGTTCAACCTGTGCCCGGCGTAGTTCTTCATGGCCCGCATCTCGGTCGCCGTACCCAAGGCGTCGGACACACGTTTGGCCGTCCGCTCGTCGTTGGTCGCGAAGCTGACGCGGACGTGGCAGTTGTCGAGGATGGCGTTGTTAGGCCCATAGGCCTTCTCGATCTGATTGAGCGATTGCGCGATCAAGAAGCTCTTGATGCCGTACCCCGCCATGAAGGCGAGCGCGGACTCGAAAAAATCGAGCCGCCCAAGCGCTGGGAACTCGTCGAGCATCATCAGGACTCGATGCCGGCGGTCGCAGGCGTGCAGGTCCTCGGTTAGGCGACGACCAATCTGGTTCAGCACCAGACGGATCAACGGCTTGGTCCGTGAGATATCGGATGGCGGCACTACGAGATACAACGTTGTAGGGTGGCTATCTGCGATCAGATCGGCGATCCGCCAATCGCAACGGCAGGTCACCTGGGCCACCACGGGATCACGGTACAGCCCGAGAAACGACATCGCCGTGGACAGGACACCAGAACGTTCATTTTCCGACTTATTGAGGAGTTCGCGCGCGGTCGATGCGACCACGGGATGAGCGCCCTGTTCGCCGAGGTGCCGAGCGGTCATCATCGCCTTTAGAGTGGCTTCGATCGGCCGCTTCGGGTCGGAAAGAAAAGCTGCGACGCCGGCCAAGGTCTTGTCTGTCTCGGAATAGAGGACATGGAGTATGGCGCCGACCAGAAGCGAATGACTGGTCTTCTCCCAATGGTTCCGCTTGTCGAGCGAGCCTTCGGGGTCGACCAGGACGTCGGCGACGTTCTGGACGTCGCGAACCTCCCGTTCCCCGCGCCGGACCTCGATGAGCGGGTTGTAAGCTGAGGACTTCGGGTTGGTCGGGTCGAACAGCAGGACGCGGCCGTGACGAGAGCGAAAGCCCGCGGTCAGTTGCCAGTTCTCACCTTTGATGTCGTGGACGATAGCCGAGCCCGACCATGCCAGCAATGAGGGGACGACGAGACCGACACCTTTGCCCGACCGGGTAGGTGCAAAACACAGTACGTGTTCCGGTCCGTCATGGCGGAGGTAGTCGCGGTCAAGTTTGCCAAGCACAACGCCATCCGGACCGAGAAGTCCGGCCGCTCGAACCTCTTCGGCATCAGCCCAGCGCGCCGAACCATAGGTTTCGACGTTCTTGGCTTCACGCGCGCGCCACACCGACATGCCGATCGCCACCGCGATCGACACGAAGGTCCCTGACGCCGCGATGAAGGCCCCCTCGACAAAGATTTGAGGCGCGTAGGCGTCGTAGACGAACCACCACCAGAAGAAGATTGGCGGGTAATAGATCTTGAAGCCCAATAGTTCGAACCAGGGCCGCCCAAGCTCCGGTTGCCAGGCGAGTCGCCAGGCCGTCCACTCGGTGGCTCCCCAGATGGCCAACAAAACGATCAGGCCGACAACGATGACCTGTCCCCAGAGGATTTTGGTTCCGGACATCCCAAACGCCCTTCCGCAACTAAATTGGAGAGATTGCTAGAGGCCAAGGTCGCGCTTGCGGCCAAGGTCCCATTCGATGCCGCCGCCGTCCTTCACGACGCCGGCGACGTGCCGGCCGAGCCTCTTTTCGAGTTCACGCGACCAGGGCACGAGTTGGAAGCCGAGCCCATTATCGATCATGGCGAATCGTCCCGAGGTGAGCGTCAGTCGCTGGCGATACGTGCCCGCCACATGCGCCCCGGAGGCGGCCTTCATGTGAGGTAGACCGGTGTCGGCCGACACCTTTGTTGCCACCTCCTCGAGTTCGCGTCGGCGTAATGTGTTCAGGAGGTCTCGCTGCAAGATGATGCGTTGGCCTTGCCGCCGAGCCAGGCCCTCCTGAACCAGATGCTCGGTCCGGGCTTCCATGGCATCGCGGGTCTCACGGCCGAATCCGCCCATGGCGAGCGGCATCGGATCGCGTTCGACGAGCCGGTGGTCGAGCCAGGTCGCGCCCTTGGCGGTGACCTGCGCCCCAAGATCGATATCGGAACGGGGCGCGAGCACCAGGGTGGGAGGCGGATCGCCGGCTTGACCGAAAAGTCGGACTTCGACGATGCCGCCGACCGGTGGCGCATGTTCGAAGGCCTCGAGCCCTCGAAAGCGCACGTGGTGAGCGCGTCCGTCTGTTCCATCGATCGTGGCGTAGGCCTCGCCGGTCAGTTCGTCGTGCAATCCACGATCGACCAGTCGTCCGATAATCTGGGATGTCGGCTGTCCGCCGTCGATGACGAAGTCGGCAACGCCGCGCGCTTCCCCGCGCTCGGTAAAGGCGCGGTGCATGGTCTTGATGATATCGCCGCGCATGCCGAGGTCGCGCAAGCTACGCTCGGCCTCGAGCCCTACCATCCATTCCCCAGGTAGCGCGGATGCGGCCAGGCCCATCTTCTCCAGTTGTTGAAGGCGACCGACCATCAGGCGCCGGATCTCGGGGTCGGACCTGCCGGGATTCTCTGGGCGAAGATCGATAGTGCCGGTCTCGTCTGCCATCAGCCGGATCTCCCGATCGAGCCGCGTCCATCGTTCCGCCGTGACTTCCCGCTCCAGCGAATTGCGAATCTCATGCTCCGGTTTTGGCCCCAGTTCGATGGCGACCAGTTCCTCGGCGCGTGAGCGCAGTCCCCTGCTGATGTAGTCGCGGGAGATCACGAGATCCGCCCCTTCCTCATCTACTCCTCGAACGAGAATATGAACGTGGGGGTTATCGGTATTCCAATGATCGATAGCCACCCAATCGAGCCGCGTGGCGAGATCGGTCTCCATCTGCGTGGCGAGATCGCGGGTAAAGGCGCGCAGGTCGTTCATGTCGCCGGCATCCTCCGGTGAGACGATGAATTTGAAATGATGCCGGTCGTCCTTGCACCGTTCTGCGAAAGCCGCGCTATCGGCGCGGTCGCTACCCGCATCGAACATCTCGGCCCGCTCACCACCCCGAGTCACGCCGTCGCGCTTCAGATATGAGAGGTGGGCGGTCAGTGGTGCTGAACGGAAGGCTCGCCCTTTATGCCGAACCACGCGCGCCTTCACCACAACGCGCCGCGTCGGGCTGAACAATCTGGCGCGGCTGAAGGCGAGGCGCCCGCGGCCAAACGTCGAGCGCCCATAGGCCGCCGAACGCCTGCCGGCCACAGCCTGCCCCGAGGTGTGCCCTGCTTTCTTCGCCGCCCGCAGCACCTGGTTGATGAAACTCTTCGGCTTCGGCGCGCGCGTGCTGCGAATGCGCCCAGGCCGAATACGCAGGTCGCTATCGGCCGCGGTCACAGGCGGCCCTCCAGGCGGGCGAAAGCGCCTACAGTGCCGAGATTGTCCTTGATTGCATTGTTAAAGATGCAAGGCGCGGCACGCGCCGCGACCGACCGGCACGCCAGAACCCAAGCCATGTCAATGGCTTGCGGTTCGACCGGCGAGCCCCTTTTATCTCGCCTTCCTAATCGGGCGTTCAAAGTCAACTCATTCCTACGCTTTCCTTTGACTCTTCGCACTTCAGCCATGACAGGGCTCCCTGCATCGACAACGGACAGACGTCACCACACCGCGCTTGTGATCCCATTCACCAGGCGGGGTCCATGCGTTCCTTCGCGTTCAGCACTTGGACCGCCGGATGCTCTTCATCAGGTTGGTAATCAGGGCTGTCCAAGCAGTCCGGCGCTCTCGTCTCCGAGCCGAGGGTGCACCAAGCCCTGACGGCTGGATGAATGCCCGCGATCAACGGAGCTGGGCTGGGCCTGCAGGTTATGTGTTCGCGCCCGACCGGAAGGCGGAGGGCCCGGCTGCGCATCTGACGCACTTCAAGGGCGTTCTGCACATCGACCGATACGCGGGATTCGATCGGCTGACTGACGCCGGAAACATCATCCTCGCGTGTTGGGCGCACGCCGAGCACACGTTCTACCAGGTTGCGCAATCGGAGGACACGCTCGTCACGTACGAGGCCCTGCGTCGCATCGCTAGCCTCTATGCCGTCGAAGCGCAGGTACGTGGTGACTCGCCAGCGCATCGGCTGGCGACGCGGCGCGCATTCGCCAAGCCGATCGTTGACAATTTTCGCTTTTCGCTCGAGGTGCAGCTCCTTCAACTGTCCGGCCGCAGCAATCTCGGCGAAGTGATCGGTTATGCACTGTCGCGCTGGGTTGGATTGACCCGCTTCCTCCCTGACGGCTGCATCGAACCTGACACGAATCCCGTCGACCGGACGATCCGACCCGTGGCGTTCGGACGCAAGAACAATCTCTTCGCCGGGAGCGATGGCGGTCGGGAACGATGGGCTATCCTCTGTTCGCTCATTGAAACGTGCAAGCTCAACGACGTCGGGCTTTACACATACCTGCGCGACGTGCTGCAGCGCATGGTCGACGGACATCCCATCAACCGCCTCGACGAACTCCTGCCGTGGAACAGGAGCTCCGCGGGACCCGCCGCTGGCAACGCCTGAGCAAAGCCGGGCTCTCGCTAAACGACGAACATGAGACCCCGGGTAATTGCAATTGTCGTCCTTTGTAACGATATTACACAATGTTCCAAAGATGCGATGCGATGGGGTTATAGAGGTGACGCAGTCTTCCCGAAACGGGCCAAATACCAAGCTGCTCTCCGAGGCGATTGCGGCTCTTCGTGAGTTGGTCTCACGCACGCAAGACGCCACAGACAAGTCGTTCGACGACGGCCATTCGGTTGATACCTGGAAGAGCGAGGAATTCCATGCCGCGATAGAGCGGGCCCAAGCAGTGATCGCGAAAGCGGAAGCTGCCATAGCTGCGTCCCGCACAGAGTAGGAGTTCTCAGACTCGGAGTATTGCCACGTGAGGCGGTTGGGCACGTCCAGACCCGACGTCTCGTGCAGCCCACGGACGCATACGGTTGTGTTGCCACCAGTCCCAGCTCTCCGACCGTTTCCCCCGCTAAACCACGCGATCGTTTCCCAAGCTGCACAACCGATCATCGCGCGGCTCCCGAGTTCGGCCGGGCAACAAATACGTCAGTGGCTTTGGGGACCATCTGCGAAGCATCTCGCGATGCGTTTGCAGTCGTTGCGCCGCTCGAGAACAGGAACGCCGGCTTCCGATCGCAGCCTTGACTAGATCAGTTCGCGCGACGACTGCTGATGGCTGCTGGCTTGCGGCCCAAGTTGCTGGCAGTTCGATGCCAAGCAGATTTGCAAGCTTGGCCACATATACTCGCGTCTCGTCTGACAACTGACCGCCCGCGAGATGCCCGTCGTAGCAAGTTGGCCCCGCGTTGTACGCGGCAAACGCCCCGGGCGAACCATAGCGGTCGAGCAGTTCGCGGAGATATGCCGTGCCGGCCAGAATGTTGTTGCGCGGATCGTAGGGATCGCTGCCGAGATGATAGCGTTCGCGAAGTTCCACCCAGGTCGCCGGCATGATCTGCATCAGGCCGATTGCGCCCTTTGGCGACTTCGCTTGTACGTCACCAGCGCTTTCGATGCTAATGACTGAACTGATCAAGTTTTCCGGAACTGCAAAGCGTTTTGACGCTTCGTAGACGAAAGCTGCAAACGGCTTGCTCGCCTGAGAGGCCGCTCGAACGGTAGTCGATCCATTCTCGGCCAGACCAACACTATGCGACGCAGTCAAAATGAGCAGCAGTGACACGACAGCGCAAACACGCACGCCCGGTCGAACCAAAGATGGCGAGTTCGCGCCCGTCCAGCGTAAAGCTGCTTCACGTCGGCCGTTCGGCCGCCTTGGACCGCCGCCGCACGCGTCGGCTTTGCAGAAGACCGGGACGCAGGAATGGTCCCCCAATCGATCGAACAGAAGAATGGCGTGGCGACCACGTGAAACCCGCACGATCAGTCCTCCCACGTCCACAGCGGGATGGCACGGCCGATCACGGCCGAGGCCGGAAGAAGTCCGAAATATCGGCCGTCAAGGGAGCCGTCCGACTGCCAATTCATGACAAAGAGCTCGCCGTCTCCGACGACGCGGCACCCCTGCCATTTCGGCAGCGGCCGGCCGCGTCCGTCGCGATCCCGCGCCTCGCCCATTGCAATGTCGTCGACCGAAATCGCGGTTCCGCTTCTGCAGACCGTCTGCCCGGGCAGCGCCAAGATTCGCTTAAGCATAGGGACGCCGAGCGGCAGATAGCCGTTGAAGTCGAGAAAGGTCGCAAGCGGTTCCGGCGGCTGAACGGCGACCAGCTCTGTAACAAAGAAGTGCTTCGCTGGTCGTAAGCCATAGAGACCGATCGGCACGCTTGCCGATGCATTCCAAATGTAGATCGGCAGCGGCTCCAGAGCGATCGTCGCGACAAGAGCGGCAGCAACGGCAAACGTCGTGGCCAACGTCAACAGGCGGCTCGTCATCGCATCACTCTTTGACGATGGAGCCAAGCCTGGTGGCGGCCCTTCGTGTAGGGACGCGGGTTTTCGTTGACGGACAGGCGATTGTGAACGTGATGCCAATGATCGGGCGCTACATCAGCCGGATCGATGCCCAGCGCATCGATCGCGTCGATCATCTGCAGCACCCGTTCGACCTTAGGCCAGCCGGAGAGTCGCAGCAAAATCTCTCCGCCCGGCGTCACATAGGGCACGGTCGAGCAGCGCTGTCCCGCTGCGACTGCGCGCAAGATGTCGATCCGCGAAATGACCGTACCAAAGTCGTTGGAGGTCCAACGGACAAAAGCAAAGATGCCGCCAGCTGCAAATGACAGGATACGCCGGTGGCGATCGAGCTTCCGTTCTTTGACAATGCGACCGAAACGAATGCGGTTTTCAATACGCTTTTCGAGCCACAGCACTTCCACTTCGGTGAGATCGCTCATGCCGCCGCTCCCTGAAGCTCGAACTGGGATCCGTATGCTTTGGGCTTGGTGAAGCGCGTGTGCCGCTTCTGAAGGTGAGCAGGACTGGCGATCCGGCGCGGCGCGAGATCGCTAGGAAGCGCACGAAACAGGTCAAGCGGCTTGCGCTCGGAGCGGCGGTGGTACGCTGGGGATTTGCTGACGGACATGGCTTAGCGCCGCTCTTTGCCCGCATAGGGAATTGGCGCATGCCGCTTTGCAGGCAGTACGGTGCCGGCACCGGGATCGGAGGTCGATTTCTTCCTGCCCAGTTTGGCCCAGGCTGTCAGGTCGGCTACTGAGTAGACCACACGCCCGCCGATTTTGTGATATTCCGGACCGGTTCCGTACGTTCGATGTTTTTCCAACGTGCGACCGGACAAACTCAAAAAGCGCGCCGCTTCGGACGTGCGAAGGTACCGCGGCAGCTTATCCGCGTTCAGATCGGACATTAGAAAAGCTCCGTGATCGTCTGGAGCGCGAGCGAGGTTCGCCGCGCGTCGACGGCCACAATCGCGGAGCGGAAGTGCTTAGGGGGATGCCGAAGATGAGGGGGTAATTTTCGATACCCCTACGGAAGACCTATTCGTTCTCGCGCTCGGATCGCAGAAGCTTGCGATAGCCGCCGCGCATCAGCGCGAGGCCGTTCTGCAGCCGTCGGATCGTTCGATTGCGTAGATCGGGGATCGTTGCTTGCCGAACAGCACGTCGGCGATGATGCGATAGCTGCCACCGGCAGTATGCGCGTCGGGCGCGCGGATAGCGGCGCTCACGCGCTCGCGGCGATGTTTGGACAATTGATGAAAGGTGGCCCTGGCGCGCGGCCGTACAACACGCGCCAGAACCGTCCGGCCTGCATATTGCCCATGCGTCGAAAACCGCCATCAAGCGTCAATTCGGCGCTGCATATGACCACCGATCACCGGTGGCTTTTTGGACCGGATGCGATGCTCCACCGAACCGATGAGCACCGCATGCTGGCCGGCTGCAAGATCGAGCCGTGGCCGCGACGCTGAATTGCGGGAAACAGCCTATGCGGTTGCCGCGACCAGAGGTCGGCTCGCGCTCATAGTGTTGTGACAAACGATAAAATGTTTGGACAGCAGCAGGAACGAACCGTTCCTGCTCAGTTCCCATATCGCCACGGATCTCAAAAAGACCCGTGGCTGTAAACCTGCGTCGGAAACGCCACGATCTACAAATGACAGGGGAACTGACAGAGCGAGTGGGTTTAGGCGCCCGTTATGCCGACGCCATCGACTGCGGCGATGTCTCACCAAGCGCCACCGGGCTCGGACAAATTGTTGAAGCATTGGAATCGAGCCGGGAGACCTGCTCGAGAGGCGGTGCGGCTTCGTACGCCGCCTCTGGCCAGCCGCGACGCGCCCCGCCGGATGAGCGGGGCGCGCACTCGGCTCAACTCACTCGCCGTTCTTGCGCGGGCGCGACCACAGCAGCGTGTAGCCCTCGCCGCCGTCGTCGTCGAACAGGTTCGCGTAGATCGGTGCGTTGAACGAGGGGTCGTCGAGCTTGAGCGAGAGGTAATCGCGGCCCTCTTCGGAGCGCTTCAACCAGGCTGCGCCGATCTCGGCCCGGCCCACATAGATGCGGTGGCTCGGAGCATTGTCGTTGGAGCGGTTGGTCTCGGCGACGATGCGGACGCCCTTGGCTTGCAGGCTCAGGGTGACAATCTCGCCCTGGAAATCGTTGCCTACCTTCTTGAAAGAACCGATGTTAGCCATGTCACTTCTCCTGTTGTGTTTCGAGCCCGCGACCACCGCGGCCTCGATGGCGATCTAAGGGCCGAGGACGATCGGCGACGCACCCGCCCGCGGGCCGGAGCACAGCGGAGGACGGCGTTTGAGGCGACTTTCTTGCCTCGCGAGGAATGGGCGAAGCCCAGGGGAAGAAAGTCGCATCAACGGCGTTGCGGCTCAGACGATCGAGGCGAAGCCGGTCTTCGGCCAGATCAAGCCATCAAGGAGGCCACGTGCGTCCGCGTGCTGAAGCACAATCTCAAGGAGAAGACTGGCGAATCTCGGTTCAGCTGCACAAGATGTTGGAACGATTCAGCGAAGAAAGACAAACAATCTGCCGCAAAGGGCGGTATCGTCGATAAAAGAACGATCGAGAGCGCGCAATGCGCCACCGCGACGAGTGGGCTTAGGCCGAGATTGCTGCAGCCTGGTCGAAGCGCACTGATGAGGTGCCGCGTTACTTCTCGCTCTCATCACCTTGACCCCGCATTCAATATGGCGATCCGGACGAACCTGTTCGACGAGGAAGGTGACGAAGGATCATCCCTCGTGCACGGCGGCCGTGAGAACGGTTGAGGCGGTTGCTCCACGTCTAGCCGGCTCGAACAGGCGGGTCTCCGCGACCAAGCACGGTCAAGCGCGTCCACGTCGTGCCGCCAACGCAAAACGCGCCGAGGCAAGCGAAGGCCTCACGCCAAGCCGGCGACGGCACTGCGATCTGCGAAAGCGCGAGCACCACATTGTAGCCGGCGATGGCAGCTGGAACAGCGAATATGGTCGCGATCATGACGCGCAGGGCCACGGATCGGCTAGCAGCAAAGGTGGTCTCACCGACGGCAAATGTCAGCGCGCCGGCGGCAATTGCAACGAGCAGCGCGCCTATGACGCCGGCGCCACCATGGAATGCTATCATCCCGAAATTGAGTGCGACGAAAAACGGCAAGGCATACGCTGCCAGCGCGAGAACCGCCCAGCAGAACAAACCGATGCCGAATACGTTGAGAACAAGCCCAAGGGCGGGCATGGTGGCGACTCCATTTGCATGGATTTGCAAGTCGCGCCTTCCACCACCACCACGGCGCAACTTCGGATGTAAGGTCTGAACGAGGCGGAGTTGCGGCGCGTACAACTCCGCCTCGATGGTTTGCAGGCGAGAAGACGGCGCTCACGCGCCGCCGAATCTCCAGACGGGGATGCCGAAACGCCTCGCCTTGTCGGCGAGGTTGTCCTGAATCCCTGTACCCGGAAAGTGCATGACGCCGATCGGCAGGAGTTCGAGCATGGCGTCATTGCGCTTGAAGGGTGCCGCCTTGGCATGCTTCGTCCAATCGGGCTTGAAGGCGATCTGGGGCACCTTGCGGGTGGTCGCCCATTTGGAAGCGATCAATTCGGCCCCTTTGGGCGAGCCGCCATGGAGCAGGACCATGTCGGGATGCTTGGCGTGAACCTTGTCGAGTCGATCCCAGATGAGGCGGTGGTCGTTGAAGTCTAGCCCGCCGGTGAGTGCGATCTTCACTCCTGGCGGCAACATGATCTCGGTCTCGGAACGACGCTTGGCGGCGATGAAGTCGCGGGAGTCGATCATCGCTGCGGTGAGCGTGCGGTGGTTGACCAGGGAGCCCGACCGAGGACGCCAGGACGAGCCGGTGTGGACCTCAAATCGTTCGATCGCCTGATCGCGGAAGATTTCCATGCAATTTCGGCGCTCGATCAGCGTGATGCCCTCGGCCGTCAGGCGCTCAAGCTCGACCGATCGCACCTCCGACCCGTTCTGTTCCCGTTGGCTCTTGTGCTGAGCTTGTTCATTGTCGTCGAGCTGGCGTTCGATGCGGTCGACGGCACGATGGAACAGGTTGACGGTCGACCAAAGGAGCTCGTCGAGGTCCGGCTCAAGCCGGGTATCGCTCAGCGTGGCAACCAAGGCGTCGAACATATCGACGATGGCACATGCGATCGTCTTCCCCTCGGGAAGCGGTCTTGGATCTGGCTGGTCGTCGAAGGGACGATAGCCGAAGAGCTGCAATTCGCTCAGAACGTGGTCGGTCGGAGACGTGGCCTGCGGCGGTTCGATGTCGTCGTGCTCGGTCATGGGAATAGGTCCTTTGCCGGATTGGCCGCGCCCATCGCGGCCTTCGTGGCGATCACCCAGACGGCGGGCGGAGCGGGCCAGAACCCGGAGCGGCTAGTCCGCCGAAGCCCGCTAGGGCGTAGGCGGAAGCGGAGGGCCGAAGCGACAGCGGAGGATGGCGGAGGCCGGCTATTTTGCTTCGCGATGCAAAGCGCGCTGGTCAAATCGCTGGCGTGCCTTCTCATCCCCTGCGCGCGGCGGAAAATAGCCGGACGCAGCCATTGCCGGCCTGAACCGCTTGCCGTCCGATCGCCCTCTAGAAGGCCGTGGTCGCGTGCTCTTCCGGCATTGCCCCAATCTACGACCGATCCATCGCGGTCGATCGAACGATAGCGGCTTTTTCCGCGGCGAGCGTTGGCGAATGCAGAAAGCGAGCGACGTCTTCTGGTACGAGTTGAAGCCGCAACGCTGCTCGGAGCGCCTCAGGGCCGAAGATGTGCAGATCTTCATTGAAGTCGCCCAGTCGAGGCGACAGCGCGATCGCTTCAATGCCGGCATCTTCCGCGCGCTGGGTAAGGTTAGCCTGTACGACATCGCCGGCGGCATCGGCGTCGCGGGCGATATAGAGTCGACGTAGCCCAGACGGCAGCAACATGGCCGAGAGGTGATTGGCCGAGAGCGCCGCGGTCATCGGCAAGGTCGGCAGGACGTAACGCAGCGACAGCATGGTCTCGATGCCCTCGCCGGCAGCGAGCACGTCGTCCACCAGGCCGAAACGAACGGCATTGCCGAGCAGGTCGCCCATGGCGCGTCGTGGCGTGTCGACAGGAGCCTTGCCGAGCCGGACGCGATCAAAGCCGTCTGGATCGAGCCAGGTGCGATGCACGCCGGATATCCGCCCATCGAGGTCCGTGACGCAGGCTATCATCGCGGGCCATGTTTCGGTCGGCAAATGCTCGTCCGGTCGATAATAACAACGTGGGTGGAAGCGCAAGCTGCCGCCATGGTGGATGCGGGCTATTCCGCGACGCTGCAAATACGTTTCAACCACCGTACCGCCGATCGGGCTGGATATGGCAAAGAGGCGACGGGCGGCTTCCTGCGATCCGGCCGGCATTGCTGGACCAAAGACTTCCGGCGCAGGTTGCCGCTCGGAACGAGGCAGCTTCAGAAAGCGTCTCGCCTCCTCGGCCGCCTCGCGAAAGCCACGCAAGGCCAGGCTTTCGCGGATGACGTCGAGGAGGTCACCATGTTCTCCGGTCGCGGCATCGGTCCACTTGCCGGCGGGCCCCTTCGGCGATTCCTGGAGCCGTACGAATAGCGAACGGCCCGGCGTGTTGTGGACGTCGCCGACCACCCAGTACCGTCCGGCCCGCTTGCCATTGGAGAGATAGTGCCGGCATACCGCCTCGGCCTCGCGCGCGAGGCGGCGTACCAATTCGGCGGCGTCGCGGGGCATCACGCGGCCTCCCGTCCACCAACGCGCGCGACCGGGTAGCTGTCGAGCAGCTTCGCCAGCACCTCCACGCCGCTTGCGTCCGTGGGCACGAACATGCGCAGCTTCCACGAGATGATCTCCCCGAACAGACCGTAAGCCCGCAGGCGATCGCGCATCGTGTCGCTGAATCCCGACAGTTCGATGCGGGTTGCGCCCATCAATCGGACACGGCGAAGCTGGAGATCTTCGGCAAGATCGAGAACGACCTGTCCTTCCATCAGCGCGGCAAAGGCAGCGTCCGGCGTCATCGAAGGCGCATCCGCCGCGAGGACGTTCGCGACCCAGCCGGCCGAGACCTTGCGGCCGATGATGCGTTCGCCCGCATCGGTCTGGAGACGATAGACGCGTGTCGATTCGTTCGGCAGCCGCTTCCAGATGGGTAACAGCAAGCCGGCAACAACGTGGATCGTACTCTCCGTGAACTCGGGTACCTCGGCGAGCTCCGCCAGCCAGGCGGCGGTAAAGCGTTCGCGATCCGATTCGGTCCAATGGCTTTCCCTCATCATGTTGAGGGGGACGCTGTGCTGCTCCATCGGCCGTATCAGGCGGATGCGCCGCTCGATCTCGCCGTCGTCGAGCATGAAACTTGGGGCCGGGAGCTGCACGGCCGCACGGTCCGAGCGTTCATTGCGCAACAGGATCGCGCGATGATCGGAAAGCCGAGCAAGAGCCTCATCAAGACTCAAGGGATGATTGCGCTGGCGCTGGGCCAGCGTAAGCAGGCGGGTCTCCGCCCCGGTGCCGGGATGGGTGTAGATCGTCCGCCGGTCGCAGACGACAAAGCTCTCGGCGCGGAGCGTTTCCAGCCCAATGTCATAGGTGCCGGAAGCAACCGCGCCCTCGATCCGAGCCGTCAAGAGCTGTTCGAAGACGGTGAACAGGACGTTCTGTAAGTCGATGGTGAGCGCCAGCAAACGATTGAGGAAGGTCGTGATCGGCGGCAGCTCATCCCTCAGCCCATTGGCATCGGTCAGTTGCAGGCCGGTCGCATCCTCGAACCTCTCGAGCGAGCAGCCGTCGACCTTGCCGCGAACGAGCAACGTGTAGAGTTGACGCAAGGCATCACGCCCGTACCGGCTTTCGAGATTGTCCTCCGGCCGGAACAGGCCCTGCCCTCCGGTCTGGCGCTGACCGCGCGTGATCGCGCCCAGCGTGTCGAGCCGGCGTGCAATGGTGCTGAGAAAGCGCTTTTCGGCCTTCACATCTGTCGCGATGGGACGAAACAGCGGCGGCTGCGCCTGATTGGTCCGGTTGGTCCGGCCAAGCCCCTGGATCGCGGCGTCAGCCTTCCAGCCGGGCTCGAGCAGGTAATGGACCCGCAACCGGCGATTTTGGGCCGACAGTTCGGCATGGTAGCTCCTTCCCGTGCCGCCCGCGTCGGAGAACACGAGGATGCGCTTGACGTCATCCATGAAGGCCGAGGTTTCCGCGAGGTTCGCCGAGCCCGCTCGGCTTTCGACCATCAATCGGCCATGCTTGCGAACGATGCGGCGCGAACGGCCGGTCACTTCGGCGACCATGTCGGTGCCGAAACGCTGGATGACCTGGTCCAACGCCCCAGGAACAGGCGGCAGCGAAGCGAGCTTTTCGATCAAGCGATCGCGGCGCAAGACAGCCTCCCGGCTCTCGACCGGCTGGCCGTCGCAATAGACAGGCCGCGAGCAAAGATTACCCTGCGAATCAGTGAAGGGCTCGTAGAGCTGCACCGGGAAGGAAAAAGCGAGATAGTCGAGCACATACTCGCGGGGCGTAATGTCAACCTGGACATCGCCCCAGTCTTCGGTCGGAATCTCGGCCAGCCGACGCTCCATCAGCGCTTCGCCCGTCGAGACGATCTGAATCACCGCGGCATGGCCGGCGTCGAGATCACGCTCGATCGATCGGATCAGCGAAGGCGTCTTCATCGAGGTCAACAGATGCCCGAAGAAGCGCTGCTTGGCGCTTTCGAAGGCGGATCGCGCCGCCGATCTAGCCTGTCCGTTCAGCGTTCCGGTTTCGCCGGTGATGTTGGCGGCCCGCATCGCGGCGTCGAGATTGTTATGGATGATGCTGAACGCGTCAGCGTAGGCGTCGTAGATGCGAACCTGCTCGGATGTAAGCTGGTGCTCGACAAGCTCGTACTCGACGCCCTCATAAGACAGCGAGCGGGCGGCATAGAGACCGAGCGCCTTTAGATCACGAGCCAGGACCTCCATGGCCGCCACCCCACCCTCCTCGATCGCCTCGACGAACTCGGCGCGCGTGGCGAACGGGAAGTCGGCGCCGCCCCAGAGCCCGAGGCGTTGCGCATAAGCGAGGTTGTGCACCGTGGTGGCGCCCGTCGCCGACACATAGACCACCCGAGCATTCGGCAAGGCGTGCTGGAGCCTCAGGCCCGCGCGCCCCTGCTGAGAGGCCGCCTGGTCGCCGCGCGCGCCCTTGCCCCCGACCGCATTCTGCATGGCGTGGCTCTCGTCGAAGATGATCACTCCGTCGAAGTCGGAGCCCAACCATTCAACGATCTGGCTGACACGCGAAAGCTTCTCGCCACGCTCGTCGGAGCGTAGCGTGGCATAGGTGGTAAAAAGGATGCCTTCCGAAAGCCGGATCGCAGTACCCTGGCGAAACCGGGACAGCGGCGTCACAAGCAGGCGCTCCATGCCGAGCGCCGACCAGTCGCGCTGGGCATCTTCGATCAGCTTGTCGGATTTGCTGATCCAGACCGCACGGCGGCGGCCCTTGAGCCAATTGTCGAGCAGGATTCCGCCGACCTGCCGACCTTTGCCCGCGCCGGTGCCATCGCCCAAGAACCAGCCGCGGCGAAAGCGGATGGCATTCTGAGCGTCCTCGCACGCGGCGGCCACAACATCAAAGGTCGGATCGACCGTCCAGGAGCCTGCCAGGAATTCGGAATGTGCTCCGCCGGCATAAATGACGCTCTCGAGCTGAGCGTCCGACAGAAGTCCATCTGTCACCACACGTGGCGGCAGATGCGGACGGTAGGTCGGCTTCGGTGGCGCGACGGATGCCATCGCCGCGGACTGCACGAGTTTGGTCGGATGTGGATGCGATCCGGAAATCCGGATCGACCGCAATTCGTACTCCTCATAAAGCGCATCGGTCAGTCGGGCGCCTTCCGGCGGCGACCACTCGACGGTCTCGTAGTTGAGCTCCAAGCCTGCTGGCGCCGCGCTTCCCGCCGTGGATGATGAACCCGCTACAGCGGCGGCAGTCGATTTCGCCTTCGCTGGACGACGGATAAGGTCGACCGCAGCCGGCGCGGTGACGACGGGTAGCCTCGAAGGTACATGCTGGACCACCCAGTCAAGCAAGGTGGCGACATCGCTCGCCATGCCCCGTGAAGCAGGAAAGACCTTCGGATCAGCCGCAGGCAGCTTGTCGATCACAAGCAGCCTTGTGTCCGTTTGTGTTCCGTGCTTGGCGTAGACGACGCCGTCAATGGCGGCAGAAAACGCCACTCGCGCGCATTCCTGGAGACGAACAAAGGCTTCCGTCCATGCTGGATTATCCGGCGCAAGGCTCTCGCCCACGATGGCGACGAGACGCCCGCCGTCGCAAAGGCGCGCTAAAGCTGATGTGATGTGCCGGAGAGCTGCGTCCGGCATCGGTCGTTCGACATTCGCCATCGCCGAGAACGGCGGGTTCATCAAGACGACGCTCGGGGCGACACTCGCCTCGAGGTGATCATCGATCTGGGCGGCGTCGAAGCGGGTGACCTTGATGTTGGTGAACAGCTGATCGAGCAATGTCGCGCGCGCCTCGGCCAACTCGTTCAACACCAAGGCGCCGCCCGAAAGCTCGGCAAAGATCGCGAGCAAGCCTGTCCCCGCTGAGGGCTCGAGAACGCGATCGGCAGGCGTAACGCCCGCCGCCGCAGATGCAACAAGGCCGAGTGGAATCGGCGTCGAGAATTGTTGAAGTGCCTGGCTATCCTCGGAACGCCGCGTATGGGTCGGCAGACAGCTCGCGATCCTTGCGAGCATCGGCAGCATGACGGCCGTCGAACCCGCCTTGGCGCGCATGGTCGGGCCGAACTTGCGAAGGAATAGAACGGTCGCCGCCTCGCAGGCGTCATAGGCGGTCTTCCAATTCCAGGCGCCGGCGGCGTCCGAGGCGGCGAAGGCAGCCTCCATGGCGCTGCGCAGCACGGCGGCATCGATGCGACGACCGCGCTCGAGCTCGGTCAAGAGCTGTTGTGCGGCGCGGAGGGCGGCAGAGGTGAGACTTGCAGCGGCACGCATCGAGAGCGGCGCGGCGGCGGCGCCGCCGGTGAAAGATTCGGTCATGGCAGGATGTCTTTCGGGAGAGCGGGAACGGGTCGAGCCGGCTGGCGCTCTCGCTGGACCGGACCGGCTCAAACCCGTCCCGGCCGCTCTCTGCCTCTCAGGAGGCGGCCGCGCGCCCTCCCGCCGCGCCGTCACATTCGGCGGGCGACAAGACGAACTGCACCGCCGGGCACCGCGTGGGGCGAGCCGCCAGCCTCACGGCGTGAAGCCCGGCATGAAGCCGGGCGCGGGATGAGACGTGCGATGGAAGGCGTGCGGGACGGCCGGAGCCGTCCCGCGACAAGGCATCATTCGGCGGCATCGAGCTGTGGTTCGGCCTCGTCGCTACTGTCCTTCTGCCCTTTGTCGGCGAGGAATTCGGGGAGCGAGCCAGCCTCCCCCTCCTGTTCGACTGGCGAGGCGGTGGCGTCGACGAGGCGCAGCAGCTCCGGCAACCAGCCCGAACCCTCGAGAAGACGCTCGGCCTCCCTGGCCATCTCGGTCTTCTTCAGGTGGTCGATCAATTGCGCTGACGATTCACCTCGCGCCTCCCGCACCGCCTCCAGGATACGAGGCTTGGTGACGCGGCCGAGATAATTGTCGACGGTCGGTCTCCAGCCAGACTGAACCATGTCGAGGCCGACGGCGCGCGCCAGCACATCGGCCTGGTCGAGCCGAGAGCAGACGCCATGAGCACCGACACGGCCCTGATTGTAACGGTTGGCCGGCTCATGGACGGCGTTGACCGCAAATGATGCACAATGAGCGAACAGGGATGCCTGTGCGGCACCGTCAAGGGCCGTGAGCGCATCCCAGATAGCGTTCTCGCTCTTGGGCAGCCGCGCCTTCCAGGATTCGTGCCGGGCCTCGACGGCCTTGGCAGATGCGCTTTCCCTGAGCCCGGGAGCTTGAGCGGGAAAGGTCGGCGTGCGAAGTCCGATCTCAAGGCACGTGCCGGACGATCCGTACCGGTAAAAGGCCGCCAGCACGAAGTTGTGCAGCACCGCCTGGAACGCGATTGCCGGATTTTCTGCCAGCGCATCGCGTAATGCCAACGTACGATGCGCCGTCAATTCGGTGATGAGCCGATCCGGCAACGGCCTTGCCGCATCCTCATCATGCTCCTCCGGCCCGGTCGATACACCGGCAAGCGAAATCGTCGTGCGCTGGAGCGAAGCACCGGGCTCCTGCCGTTCAGTCAACGGTGCATTGGTGCCTCGCTCGCCTTCGACATTGGCCGCAGGCCCCTCGTCCTCCGGTCGGACATAACCGCGATTGACAGAAAGCCGCCCTTCGCAATCGATACTGACGAAGACGCCGGCCCTGACCATCTGGTCCGGCTCGAAGATGTCCGGCCGGTTGTTGAACGCTTCGAGCGCCTGCTCGAGTTCGCCGAGCCGCGCGTCCACCTCGCGTGGCAGTTCGTCAGCGCCTTCAAATCTTGTCTGAAGCGCGTCGTATTCCGCCTGGATGGCATCGAAGCGCGCCTGCTCCTCGGCGGTGAGAGCCGCCGCGTTTGCGTCGAGCCGACGGAGCCCGTGGTCATGGCCGTAGGGAAAGCCGGCGGCGGTGATCTCGATCCACTTCCAGCCTTCGGCGGCGATCGCCTCGGCTTCCGTCCGCAACTTCTCAGCCACGAGACGCTCCAGCAACGCAACGTTCTCGAGCCAGCCGCCGCCATCTTCTTCGAAGAGATCGTGCAGCACGTCGCCGCCGGCCGCTTCATAGGCGGCGAGTCCGACAAATCGCGCGCGCTTGTCGGACGCCCGCACCGCACGCTCGGTCAGGAGGCGCCTGATCTGATACGGCTCGTCGTAGCCCGACTTGCTGACGGTCTCCCAGACCTGTTCCTGCCGGCCGTGATCGGCGGTAACCGAGAACGCCATCAACTGTTCGAGCGACATGCCGTCGTCGGCGTAAACCTCGAGCAGCTTCGGGGACACCGCCGCAAGCCGCAGCCGCTGCTTCACCACGTTGACGGATACAAAGAAGATGGCCGCGACATCTTCCTCGGACCGCCCTTGCTCGCGCAGGGTCTGGAATGCGCGAAACTGGTCGAGGGGATGAAGCGCGACGCGGTGCACGTTCTCGGCGAGCGAGTCTTCCTCCGCGGTGATCTCGCCGCCCATGTCACTGACGATGCATGGGACCGGCGCGGTTTTCGCCAGACGCTTCTGCTTGACCAGGAGCTCAAGCGCGCGATAGCGGCGACCTCCGGCCGGCACCTCGAACATGCCGGTTTCCCGGCCTTCGCCGTCGAGGACAGGCCGGACGTTGAGACTTTGCAGCAGGGAGCGCCGAGCGATGTCCTCGGCGAGATCCTCGACCGAGATGCCGGCTTTGAGGCGCCGTACATTGTTCTGGCTCAAGACGAGTTTGCTGAAGGGAATGTCGCGCGACGACGACAGCTTGATCTTCTGAACGGCCTTTGCCATGTCAGTTTCTCCGAAACGGGCGGCCGGGAGCCTCTCTCTCGGCCTCCAACCCGTTCACGAACAGGCTTGCCCCTCTCTCGCTCTCGCTTTTTTGCGGGCGCAATGGCGGTGGTTGGCGGCTGCCGCGCTATCGGCCGATAGCTGAACGCGGCCGCGCAAGGATTCCAAGCGAGCATCGCGGCACTTGGCGTGCATCTTTCGGTGCTGCACGAAAACCCGCGAGTTTCGTCGACGGCGCTACCGCCCAAGAGCCGCCGCGGAATTGTCGGCCCGCGACGGCAATCAACGTCTCCCCGAGAGGGCAGCGCCCCCGAGCTGGTGAACCGGAAGCGCAGACGAGCCAAGCCGGCGAACGGAATTTCCGGCTTGGCCGAAATTACGCCACGCGGTCGAGCAACTTCTTGGCCTTGGCCTCCATGTCCAGGCGGACATCCTGATGCGGCCTGTCGCGCGCGACGGCGGTGATGCCCTGCACGAAATCGAAGATGCTTTCAGGCGGGCGGCCTTCCTCCGCCAGCACCGCATCAATCACCTTGCCTGTCTCGGCCTTGGAGAAGCCGCGGCGGCGCAGAAACTCGGTGCGATCCTCGTCGCCGCGTGCCACGATCCGCTCGCGGGCGGCCTTGATGCCGTTGACGAAGGGCATGGGTGAGGAGTTGGCGAAGTTCAACAGTGCCGGGGCTGCCTCGTGAGCAAAGCGGGAAGCTGCGTATTTGGAATGGCGGATGGTCATCTCCTCGAAGTCTTCCACGCCCCACAGATTGCGATTTTGACAAACCGCACGAAGATAGAAGCTCGCCATGCCGAGCGTCTTCGCGCCGACTTCCGAGTTCCAGCAATAGAAGCCTCGGAAATAGAGGTCGGGCGAGCCGTCCCGGAGACGACCGGCTTCGATCGGATTCAGGTCATCGACCAGAAACAGGAAAACGTCCCTGTCCGATGCGTAGAGGGTCGTCGTGTCCCTGGAAATGTCGACGCGGGGATTGTAGATGCCGCTTGACCAGTCGAGCGCACCAGGCACCTTCCACCGTGTATCGCCTGTACCATTGCCAGCGATGCGCTGCACGGCCTCAACCAGCTCGTGGTCGTAGATCCGGCCATAGTCGGGACCGGTGACAGCGCGAAGCTCAATACGGCTATTCCCGGTCTCGAGCGTTTTGATCTGCTCGACGCGATTGGCGGTCAGGCCATATTGCAGGTTGATGCCTGCGAGCGCCGCGGGGAGCTGCCGCAGGTAAGCGGCCGGAGCGCCAACCTGGCTTGCAAGCTGGCCGAAGCTCCAATGGGTCGGCGCGACTGGCGTGTCCGAGCCGGGCAGCCTCAAGGCCAGGCGCTCGGGATCGGCAGGGCTCGCCTCGACATGGATGAGCGCGCTTTCGACCACGCGCGTCCGGCTGCGGTCCGTGCGATCGCGCACCGTGCAGGCCAGTTCGTTGAGTGACAGATAACGCTCATCCGCCGGACGACAGAACCACTCCGAGGATACCCGGCCAACGCGCTCGCCGCGGCTCACATCCACTCTGTAACCGAAGCTGGCGTTGCGGGTGGCATCAACAATCTGCGTATTCATGGGGGCAATCTCCATGACGGGTGCCGGAAGACTCTCCTCCGACCCTCAACCCGTCATGGCCAAGGCCGCTCCCCTCTGCCTCTCCTGTCTCGTCGGTCGCCACCGCCAACGCTTAAGACGCGCGACCAAGGTCCACCACCAAGACCCACGACCAAGACCCACGACCTCCCGCCGCGCCGCAGCTTCCGTCAGGGATGGAAGCCCGAAGGGTGAAAACCCGGCGCAAGCCGGGGTTTCAGCGCCAGCCGACAGCCCGGTCCCGCAGGGAGACGGCAATAAACTCGTCCAACGCTTGAAAAGACATTCAACCGGAATCGTGGAAGGCGGCTTGATAAAGCTCCTCGATCTTCGTGACTTCGTCTGGCGTCAACTGGGAGAATTCATTGTCACGGGCCCGCTTTGACAGTCGCCCTTCATTCTGTTGCAAGAATCCAAGGAGGCTGTTGAGGGTCCGCTCCGGCATCTCGATCATGTTTTCGACGCCCGAGCGGAATGTATCGAAGCTCCGCAAGAACCGGGCCTCCCCCGGAAGATCCTGTTCGATGGTCCTCTGCACGCATGCGTAGAGAAATTCCGCGTGCGGCGTTGCGTCGAAGAAGCGATAAAAGTCTGCTGTATCGTTCAAGACCTTGACATTGCCCTGTGGGGTCGATTCCCATTCGATGCATGGAAGCAATCTACTCGAATAGCTTTCCAGCACGTCCTTGTATTCGCCGATCTTGTCGAGAATGGCTGCTGAAACAGGAAAATGGATCCCGGCAGGATTGAATCCGCGCCGTGCCAGAACATGGTGCATCAGGTACCGGTGAATGCGGCCATTACCATCCTCGAACGGGTGGATGTAGACGAACCCGAAAGCCAGCACGGCGGCGGCAACGACGCCATCAAGCTCATTTTCCGCCGCCTGATCGAACGCGATCAATCCGCGCACGAGGCAGGCGATATCTTCGTGACGCGCGCTGATATGGTCCGGAATAGGTCTTTGGGTCTCGCGGTCATGCTCGCCGACGAAGCCGCCTTCGCTACGGAAACCGAGCTTTACGAAGCGCTCATCGCCAATGACGATGCGCTGCAGGCGCAGCAACTCAGCCTCATCGAGCGGCGCCCGTCCCGCTTCGCCGATGACCTTGCCCCAGCGCTGGATGCGATCCTGCGGCGGTCTCTCGCCCTCGATGACATAGCTCGACTTCGAGTCCTTGAGGAGAAGGAAGGCCGCGGTTCGCGCGAGCAGATCCGTCGGGACCTGGCTCACCACGACACGGGCGCGCTCCTTGAGGTCCTGTGCAACAAATTCCGTCAGCGCTCTCGTCTTGAACACGAGTGGGCAGAAGTCCGACGTCCCTGGCAGATTGTTGCGGACGCGATGCCGTATCGAATTCTGCCCGGAGCTCGCAAACTGCAGTTCGGTATCGACGGCATCGACATAGGAGACCTTGTCCGCCGCGGGCAGATTGAGCTCGCGTCCCAACAGCCATTCATAGAGAAACCAGATGCGACGCGTGTAGAGTCCGGTCGGCGTCTGCTTCACAAGCTCCGCAATCTCGTCCTCCCTCACGGCGAGGAAAATCCGCTTTAAGATGGCGAGGTCGAGCCCTTCGTTCTTGAGCGCGAAAGTCAGATGTCCCTCAAGGGTGGCTGCAGGCGCATGACGCGGCGTGTAGATGCGCCATCCTGCTCGCTCAAGGATGCGGTGCTTCGTCCCGATGGCGGAAAGCACGCGTGGGAGCGGGACGGACAGCTGACAGGCGTCAATCAGCGCTGCGTAGCCGGCGGGGGTCGCGGCCTCTGGCAGCCTCCGATCACGAAAAACGCTCATGGGACCTGAAAACATTACTCGCATTGGCTCGATCCGTGAAAAACGTTCTCGGTCGTGAATTTCGCTCGCCGGCTCGCCTTCGGGTCGAAATCACGTCCCTTTTTGCGAAAAATCTTCCCGTACCGTACAATACGTGAAAAATGCTCACAACATAACACTTGCACCCTCTCGGGGATCCAGCCGGACAGTTCCAGATATTCCCCATCCGTTCCAGCCGTCCTCGGTGCTGGCCTGTTTCCATCCGCGGTGGCCTACTTTGAAAATTGCAGTGGCCGATTTGGTTTTAACCCTGCGGCAACCAATGGTAGCCGCTGTTCCTCGGTGAAGCTACTGGTCGCGCGCCGGGGGAGAACATCGCCTGACCTTAAATCACCGAGCGGAACAATAGCGGTTCCAACCCTCTCCGGCATGAGACAGGACATGGCCATCACCATCGTTGGATACGCCGTAATCGCGCTTACCGCGCTGACCCTCATTGTTGTTTTCGCAAGTGAAACGTCGGGAACTTTTTCGCTTTCTCGGGCTTTTTGATTGCGTTTTTGGGGCAGGCAACGTCAGCTTTGGAGAGAGGAGCCATGAAGCGGCGACGCAGAATTAAGCAAATTCATTCCCTTGAAGAGCGCCTTGCCGAAGAAGCCGAAGACCTACGCCAGCGCGCTAGACAACTTCCCCCAGGTCCCGAACGGGAAACTCTATTGCGCCGCGCGCGGCACAATGAGGCAGCCGCACATATGACAGAGTGGCTGATGTCGGCCGGCCCGCGATCGCCCATATAGGAGGCGACGATGCACACGAACGGCCGCCATCTCGATAGCGTCGAGATCGCCTTTGTCTGCGCCGCGGCAGTGTCGTTTGTCGCCCTGATCGCCAGCGATGATGCGATCAAACCGAAAGTTCGGGAGGCCGCCTCAGTTGGCGGCCTCTTTTGCGATTTTTGCGAATTCGTTTTTCGCACCAACGCATGAAATGCGGCGACGGTGTCAAGGATCGAAAAAGGCTAGGTTTGTGCGCCGGGGGCTCGCCCCGGCCAAGGAAACGACCCGACCGCAGCATGGGAAAAGTTATGCCCGCTGTGTCCACAGCCCGCGAAACGCCTACCCCAGAGCCCGAGGAGCCTAAAGGTGGGGGTGGTGGTAATGGGGGTGGCCTGCCGCTCGGCATGGCCGGGACCCAGAAGGCGATCATTAGCTGGGGTCGGCAAGCGAAATACCGAAAGCGCGATGGACTTCCTGCATGACCTCCGCAGCCGCGTCATCGACCAGCCCGAGATCAGCACTGATGGCTTCCACCCCTTCCGCCAGAAAATCAATCCAATATATTGAAATTATTAGAAATTTTGACTTTTATCTTGTGTTGGCCCTAGCGCTAGCCCCTGCAAATTGCCGCCAAGGAAATCTTCCCGCGGTTCGTCAAGACTCGGACGGCCTTCGGCCCCACTGCGCAGCGTCGGTGGGGACGGTCACCGCGTACGCCGGCTGAGACAATTGCCGATGTCGAAAAAGTTCATTATTTGTGCCAGCATTACCACCGATTCTAGAGAGGGCTTTGCGCCATGAGTTACAGCGCACCTATTGAGTGCGGTCTGTCGAAGGCGGCCGTCGACAACCTGGCAGCCAGCGTTGCGGGGCATCTGCACTACCAGCCTGGTCAAGACTTAGACCCAATCGTGGAACGTTTGGGTGGTCGAATTCGAATTCAAGACGTCTTAGATTTCAACCGAGATTCTTCCGGCTCAATCAAAATTGAAAGCCAGGACAATTTCCAAATTATTTTGGCCGCGCACACGGGACCGACTCGTGATCGGTTCACGATCGCGCACGAGCTCGGCCATTACTTCCTGCACTACATCTATCCCAATCAAACCGGTCGTAGAGTTGATAAGCTAGAAGCCCAGCGCTACGGCACTGGTCGTGTCGAGTGGGAGGCCAACTGGTTTGCAGCCGGATTTTTAATGCCGGCGAACATCTTCAGACAGCTGTTTGGCCAGCTTTCTGGTTCCATCCCATTGCTTGCGGACCGTTTCGGAGTATCCAACGAAGCCGCGCAGATCCGCGTCAAAGTTCTCAACTTAGTTTAGCCCCATCGTGGCAAGCGTGGATCCATTCGCGTCGAAACTTCGCCTGTTTCTCAGCGTCGACATCGTCGGATCCACGGCGTTCAAACAAGCAGGAAAGCGCCGGCAAGGCTCAAAGGAGGAGTCCGCGGAGGCCGAGACGCCGCCCGCCGAACCGTGGTTTTCGCCCATCGCTCAATTCTACAAAGGCATGGAGCAAGCAGTAGCGCGCGAATGGTTACTCGCCGACACACGATCGCATGCAATAAACTGGCCCCCAGGTGATCCACCCGAATTGTGGAAGAGCGTCGGTGACGAGGTCATCTACACGAAGTTCCTTACGGATCATCGACAAGCCCTAACGACTGTGAACGCGTGGATTAGAGCAGTCGCGACTTACCGCATCAGGCTGAAGCAGCAATTTCCGTCGCTCGATCTCAAGTCAACTGCCTGGATCGCCGGATTTCCCGTTCACAATGCAGAAGTATTCTTTCGCTCGCCCTCTCCTGCGATCGAACTAGAAGGCGACGAAGGAGACGAAGTCTATAGTAACCTGTCATTGTTGCATCAGTGGTACAACGGCGGAAGAGATGCCGAGCTAACAAGGGATTTCATCGGCCCCGCGATCGATACCGGCTTTCGTCTTGCTCAATTGTCGACGCCGAGAAGGTTGGTGATCTCCGTCGAATTGGCTTTGATGCTTGTTCATGCAGTTCGAACGCAACCGTCCGACGAGCAATACGCTTACGACAAGCCTCGCTTCTTTTTTGCTGGTCGTCACAGCTTCAAAGGCGTCTTTGGCGGCCTTCCCTACCCCGTGTTCTGGATCGATATGCGTCCGTCGCCGACTCTGGAGCTCACCGAAGACAGGTTGAACAAGGTCGAGCCACTGGGCACGGACGACGTCCTAGAGTTTTGCGAGGCTTTCATAAAAGGGAACAGCTCCTACTGCTTCATGCCCTACATCTTCAACAACCTCGAGCCGGCCTTTACGCGCATACCCGAGCATCACCAAGAGCGCCTGGATAGCCTGCGGAACTACTGGGAGAGCGAACGCACGAAGCGCGAGGTCGAGCGGAAGTCGTTGTCTCAGAAGGACGATGACGAAGACGCGGCTGGCGCCAACTCTGCAGCAGAAGAATCTAAGGCGGCCGATAACGTCACAGCTTGGATTGTGGAGCACCTAAAAGCGCCGGGGCCCACCGAGGATAGCGAACCGAAGTAGTTGGTTACAAGCCAACTGCGCTCCCTCGTCACAATGAAGCTGCTGGTGTTGCCACCCGTGCTCCCTGAGGGAGTTGTCTAAACGTTGCTTCTCTCAACCTGTGTGAAACTGGGATAACCTCCGGGTGCACTCGCTTCATGCGTGTTCGTCGGCATCCTTGCCGCTCTGAGCGAATCAAGGAAATGACAATGACAGATCTCCCACTTCAACCCCGCTTGAACGGCTATCGAGGATCCAAGGATAACTTGCGCCGTAAGGCCGCAGAGCAAAACGCTATGGCTCATCGAGTGGTCGATCACCTCAACACGCTTATCGCGAATGATCCGAGCGATCTGCAGCAATACCTCTACTATGAGATCGCTCGCGATCTTGGTTTAACGACAGCAGAGGTCGAATCGGCGGTCAGATATGGTGGTCACAACGGCATAACGGTGGGTGTCACGGAGGATGGCCGGCGCGCGATGGAGCGCTACAAGAAGTAGCCCAGATCACCCAAATACCCCGATTCCAGCGAACACGCCGCCTGGTTGCATGTTCACCTTATGGCTGATCTTGTGAATATCCGGGATAGGCGAGCTTTTCCCCCGCCACACGCGGCGGGAGTGGCATCCTATGCGTGTTCGCGAATCAGTGACGAATTCCCCGTGGAGTTAGAACAATTGAATCGGTGGCAAAAGCTTGCGCTAGACCACTATGCCGGCGTGCTGTCGGTGATTGCCATTGCCGTTTCGGGAGGCAGTCTCTACGTCTCAAAGCTCTCTTACGATTTCGGCGTCGCCAAAGAGATGCGTGAGATCCAGGCGAAACAACCTGCTTTCGATCTGCGGATTAGTCCACGGGGTGCCTCCGCTGCGGACTTCGCACTGTCGATACTAAACCGATCCGAAACAAACGTTGTGCCGTTGAGCATGAGGGTCGAACACTCCTTCGAGGCAGGTGAACTGTATCTTTCCAGCCGTCAACAAAGCCTGGACAAGCTATCGTCTACGCTTGACCTGCAATCGATGGGCACGATTGCTCCGAAGAGCACCGCGATGCTGAATGGAATCCTGGCCGGCGCGACTGACGGGAAATCTGATAGCTTAACACCCGGGCTCGAACTGCACTTCACCTTTGTCGTTCGCTACGGCGACCAAAACGACACAATCGAGACGATCGCTGTAGTCCGGTATATCTTGCCGCCTGTGACCGATCGGCCTCGTCCGACGCCGGAAATGTTTCTCGCTGTAGTCCAGGAAGCCCAGCGAAAAGCTCGCCTGAGAGAGCGCCTATATCTCGTCGGTCAAATCGTTGGCGCGGTTGCAGCGCTCTCTCTCGCAATGTTCTTTGTCTTTCGTTGGCGACGATCGAGATCCTCCGAAACAAAGGTCTGAGCCTCGTGACACAACATATCACAGTATGGGCGGTATTGATGTTTCCGCTGGCGTGCTTGCTAGCGATCGTTCTATGGGATGTACGGAATCATACCAGCGAGGAATTCCCGTCTTCGAACGAGTCGCTCAGCCAGAAGTCCAAGTGGTGGAGGATCGCTCGTTCCGGATGGTTCAATCGGTCGGCTCAAGGTACCTTGCTCGTTCTCAACCTGATCTCGGTGTCCGGACTTATTCTAGCGAGCGCGGTGGCGTGGGGCCGCATTCTTGTAGCCTCGTCTTTATCAAGATCATTGGTTGCTCGATCGGAAGCTACGAGAACCTGTCAGGTGGACTGCTTGCAGCCGTCGCCGCAATCTTCGCGGGCTGGCTAGCATGGAGCGCTGTGCGCCTGCAGATCAACGCCGATGAAAGTCGTGCTCAAGCCGATCGAGTGGAGGCCGAGAATCTGCTCCAGGGAGAGATGCATAGGTTAAGCGAGGCGTTGGCCGCTATTTGGCGGGTGCTGGAGATCGTTGATCGCCAAGATTCGGACGCGATGTATGGCAGGCTTAGTCAGCCCGACGCGATGATTGGCGTGAAATACGGCGTTGACCAGATCACGCGAGGAGCAGCCCTCGAAACCGGTTTGGCAATGGCGTCGGTGCTAGGATGGGAAAGAAGAAGGCTTTATGAGCAGGTCTTCAGGGGACTGATGAAAGTGCGCGAACTGTGCGCGATGCAGGATCTCGACACATGGGACCTCTTGACTGCCGTGAAGGAGGCCAGTGTCGACATCAGGATAGCGGTGCCCGAGACGTGGGAGTACTTCCAAGGTCTCTTTGAAAGAGCTGGCAAGGCTTGGTCGCTTGGCGACGCCATCTTGTACCAAGCCGGCATGGAGCCTGGCGCTGGTCAGTGGCCCAGTGACTGGGTACCGAGCGAGACAGATTAAAGTCGCTCCAAGAGCTTTTCACCACCCCGATCCAAATCTCCGAAGCGTGGCTGAAATTCGCAGGAAGAAGGCTGGGTCGACACTTGGCTGGACCGAGGCGAAACGAACAATCTTTGGTAAGAGCGGCTCCTGGCCCCTCGCCTGTGTATATCTTGGATAACCTTACGTTGCACTCGCCTCACGCGCATTTGCCAGCATCCTTTCGCATTACGCGAATCGCGCAGTGTTTTGCGCGTGCTCGAGAAAGTTGGCGGTTCAGAGAACTGGAATACACAACGAGGAGGACACCATGCCAGCGACCGAGCGCGAGTTCATCGCCTATTTAACCGAACTCCGCGCCGAGCTATCCGCGGATCTCCAGCACTTCGAGAGGGGACATTGGAAGATGTACGGAGGTGGCAATGAGCTGCGCGACATCACGGCAGAACGGATCTTGAGCCTCAGGCAGCGGGTCGCCGAGATCGACAGAACTCTGCTCGGTCGCAGCTAATGGGAAAGCACCGAGGGAGTACCTGATGAAGGAGTTTCTAGACGATGTCCCGAAGTACATCGCGGTCGTCTCGTTCTCCGTCATTACTCTGACCGTGTTGCATGAGTACGGGTATTTCGAAGCTGTTGGCCCACATTTGCAGGCGATCGCGACCACCTACGACTATCTAGCCAACGCCCTCATTTGGTTGCCAACGGTTATCGGTGTACTGCTTGCCGTGCAGGCTCTCGACAACACCTTGCCTATCGGCAGGGTCGAGGGAAACGATAGTTATCGGATCAAGGTCCAGGCGCCCTTCCATTTACTATGGGCGCTGGCGGCGCTGAGTCTATTGTTCGACCTGTTGGTGGGCGGGATAACGATTGCTCTTTCGGTCCTGTCTTTCGCGGGCCTGACCGGCATCTACTATCTTAGCCGAAAGCTCAAGACGGATCTGCCTCAGTTGCGGATGCTTCGACTGTTTGCGTTTGGCGTCTACGTAGCCTTGCTTGCATATGGCTACGGCATACAGACCGGCTATTCAGACCTTGCAAAATCAAAGAATGTTTACGCAATCGGATCAAAGGAGAACCAGGGATTAGTTCGCCACTTAGTCTTGCTGAGGATCTTCGACAAAGGTTTGCTGGTTCGGGATTTGTCTGCTCAGACCGTTGAGTTCTTGAGATGGGACAGCATCACTACTCTCTCAAAGTTCTCACCCAAACCAATTTGGAGCGAAGGGTTCGTTTGCACATGGTTTGACGCGTGGTGCCCCCGCCAGGGAAAGACAACTAACTTGTTGCCTTGATGTTCATCGTGGAGCTTCGTTGAGGATTACTGAATCATTAATCGAACTCGCGTCGCCCGCGCGAGCTGGCGGAGCCCGGCTCGAGATCGTCGATAACCCGGAATCGAGAACATGCTCAAGATCGCCAAAGCCGGCGGGAAGTTCGTCACATTCGACGTGAGCGGCAAATAGGCCACCACCTGACTTCGAGGGAAAGCTGATGACGATCGAATTTGGCCGGAGCCAGGGCCACCAATTCAAGACGATGAGCGTTCGCTTCACCCTTCGCGACAGTGAGAAGGAAGGCGAAATCCAATGCGCGGTTTCCGATGCGGCGATGGACGATGCAGAACGACGTCGCGACGTAAAAAACCACGAGCGCGATGATCAATTCGAGCGCCTTAGGGATCGCATTGTGGCTTGTGCGATTCACAAGGTCGTCCATGGCAAGTTCGAAGAGAGCGAGCCCCGGGTTCTCGTCAAAACCGCTGATTTGAATGGCCTTTAAGGGAACCTCAGCATGCCTATCAAGCATCCCCAAGATCACGAACTCGCCGGAAAAGCTTGGGCCAATTTGTTGGTCTTGCGAGCCAACCCGTACCCTGAAGCGGTGCCGAGTCTGCGCGAGCTGGAGCACAAGCTTGCGCCCAACAATTCGCCCGAGCTCGCGAACAGCGAGAAGGTCCGGGCACAGCGAGCCCGCGCATGGGAACGGGTGAGCGCGCTGCTTGAGCAGATTCAGACCAATCCGAACGCTGCGAACATAGAGAATCTCTGGATCGACGCCACGTTGGCGATGAAGTCCTACGAGAGACAAGCCGAGGAAGGGTAGCGGATCACGCATCGAGACCTCTGCGTCAAAGCAGGTCATGGTCTCGGGGGCGCGCCAAGCGCCGCGTGCGACCCAGAGCCTGGTATGGAGAAATGCAAAGCCTCGCGGCCCGCAGATGGGGTTGGCCGCCAGCGGCGTGTCGTTTCCCGACAATCTGGCAGGTCTGGCACCCGCGAGATCTTGGGCCCTAATTATTCCCCCATCCTCTCGTTGCACGAATGCTGGAGCGAGCCTTGAGCACGGCCAGGCGGACCGCAAACACTGTGGTGTGGGCGACCAGGCAGGCCGCGATCCGGTCGTCAGAGATCCGGCCTCGGTTAGGTGCAGGCGCCGCCGGTCAGGCCTCTGGAGGCTGCAGGACGTGGCTGTCGGGCGGGGACGCGTACTCTCCGTGGCCTTGGCTTTGCTGGACGTTTGAACGGCTACCAGGTCGGCCGCGGTGGGCAAAATGCAGGTGTAACTTATGCTGGGTGTCCGCTTTCGAGGGCGGTGCAGACGCGTGGTTTCATCCTCGGGATACTAAAGCTGTGGAAGTGAGCGACTCCAGATGGTTGTAATCGGGGAAAGCACTACCGATCCCTGACGCAGAGCATAACATTGTGAGGTTCCTTTTTCGATTCGAAGGCGTCGACAAATGAATGTTTGGCGAAGAATTGGATGGGTCGCGCACAAGGTTGCGATCTTTGTCGGCATCGCAGCGATGATAGGTTTTGGCGTTTACATCGGACGCCCTCCAGAGAAGACTGGCAATCAGCCAGATTTCATAGGCTCGGAGCAGCAGAAAAAGCGCCTTGCAGTATTTCTCGATGGCACCTGGAATAGCGTCGGGACTAATACAAACGTCTGGCGCATGCGAGCGCTATGCGCCTCGAAAGGCAGCGATGGCAAACCCCAGCTGATCTATTACGGTTTGGGCGTGAATGGCTTCATCGGTGGTGCTTTTGGTCAAGGCCTCGATGAGAATATTCGATCTGCCTACGAATGGCTGGTTGAGAACTACAATGATGGCGACGAAATCTTTATTTTTGGATTTAGCCGTGGTGCCTACACCGCAAGAGCGCTGGCTGGATTGATCGCTGTCGACGGTATTCTGAAAGCCGGGTCGCCTATTGGCGTTAGCGAATTGTTCGATCGTTACAAGCGAGGCGACGGCGAGGAAACGATCTGGACGTTGAAAGACATGGAGGCAGCGCACTCTGAAAAGATCACCGATCAAGAGCGATTGCTTCTGAAATATTCGCAGCTCGCTTACGTGCAGCTCGTTGGAGTGTGGGACACCGTTGGATCCATTGGTATCGAAGCTGGCGATTTTACGGGCATAAGCAGCTCTCAATTCGACTATCTACAGACAGGACTTCGGTTGCCGATCCTAAACGCATACCACGCTCTTGCCATCGATGAGCATCGGAAAAAATTCTCTCCGACACTTTGGGACGTGCATCGTAGGGACCCAGCTGATATAGTCCGCCCCCCAGCGCGCGCGCTTACTTCCGTTGAACAGCGCTGGTTTGTTGGTGCTCACGCAAACGTCGGAGGAGGCTATCCGACTGATCTTTTGCCTCAACCGTCGCTCCTTTGGTTGATGAAAAAGGCTGAAGCGCACGGTCTCACATTTCGCACAAAAGTAATCTTGGACGGAAACTTGCTTCAATCCCCCGTGGTCGATTCGTATGGCCCATTCCTTTTAGGAATCTACAAATTGTACGAAGGAGCCTACTATCGTCCGATAGGCCAAGCGCCACAGGTGCGTGACGACGGCGCCCATATCAACGTGAACGAGACGATTGATGTCAGTGTCTTCGATCGATGGCGCAAGGATTCGTCCTACCGCCCGAAAAACCTTGTCGAGTGGTCGCAAAGAAAGAAGGTTGACCCAACAAGCTTACAGTTCTCGGTGCGGGCCGATGATCCAAGCGTCGAGGCTCCCGATTAGTGAATATTAGCTTTTCATGCTTCACTTCCCGGCACGACAACGCCAGCGATCAAACCGGCACAAGCTTGCCCTGTCAGAACCTCAAAGTCCTCGATTAGTTGTTCGTCAGGCCGGAAATGATGCAAAGGTCTGCCGAAAATCTTGTGACGCTGGGGTTGCCAGAGCGAGTGGTGGGTTTGCGCTTTTGAAATTCGAGGACGAGAAGATTCTAGCCTAAGCGCAGGGCCGGCCTTCGGCGAGAATCGCACCGCCCTGCAGAAGGCCGGCGACGAACGCATCCGTATTTGAGGCCGTGATACGCGCGCGAAACCTGCGCTCGGCCGGCACCGGAGGCGTCGGGGCAGATCGATCCTTGCATGCGAGCGCACCATCCAACGGCGAGAGATTCTCGCTGGCTCGCGCAGAAAAAAGAACCCCGCCCGGCAGACCGGGCGGGGCTCTGAAGGATCGAGGCTCACTCGCCGTTCTTGCGCGGGCGCGACCACAGCAGCGTATAGACCTCGCCGCCTTCGTCGTCGAACAGGTTCGCGTAGATCGGTGCGTTGAACGAGGGGTCGTCGAGCTTGAGCGAGAGATAATCGCGCCCCTCTTCGGAGCGCTTCGACCAGGCTGCGCCGATCTCGGCCCGGCCCACATAGATGCGGTGGCTCGGAGCGTTGTCGTTGGAGCGGTTGGTCTCGGCGACGATACGGACGCCCTTGGCTTGCAGGCTCAGGGTGACGATCTCGCCCTGGAAATCGTTGCCCAGTTTCTTGAAAGAACCGATGTTAGCCATGTCACTTCTCCTGTTGTGTTTCGAGCCCGCGACCACCGCGGCCTCGATGGCGATCTAAGGGCCGAGGACGATCGGCGACGCACCCGCCCGCGGGCCGGAGCACAGCGGAGGACGCCGTTGATGCGACTTTCTTGTCTCGCGAGGAATGGGCGAAGCCCAGGGGAAGAAAGTCGCATCAACGGCGTTGCGGCTCAGACGATCGAGGCGAAGCCGGTCTTCGGCCAGATCAAGCCATCAAGGAGGCCACGTGCGTCCGCGTGCTGAAGCGCAATCTCAAGGGGAAGACTGGCCAATCTCGGTTCAGCTGCACAAGATGTTGGAACGATTCAGCGAAGAAAGACAAACAATCTGCCGCAAAGGGCGGTATCGTCCATGAACGAACGATCAAGGGCGCGCCACGCGCCACCGCGACGAGTGGGCTAGGCCAAAATCGGCGCAGCCTGCTCGAAGCGCACCGAAGAGAGCCGCGTAACTTCTCGCTCTCATCACCTTGACCCCGCATTCAATATGGCGATCCGGACGAACCTGTTCGACGAGGAAGGTGACGAAGGATCATCCCTCGTGCGTGGCGGCCGGGAGAATCATTGAGGAGGTTGCTCCACGTCTAGCCGGCTCGAACAGGCGGGTCTCCGCGACCAAGCACAGTCAAGCGCCTCCACGTCGTGCCGCCGACGCGAAACGCGCCGAGCAGCCCGGCAAACAATGCGATCTGGGGCAGGCAAAACACCAGCTTTTCGACGGCCATCTTCCGTTGGACTGTTTCGAATTACAGGCATGAGCGGCTCACCATTGCCCAGACCAACGAAATCCACGTTGTCAGATAAATTGGGCCTATTAGCCAGCGAGCTGAAAGACGCCTTCGTCAGGCCGCTCGAGCGACAGGCCCAGACCTGCACGATCCCGGAAGATCAGCCTGATACCACATAAACGGCCTCGAGAACGGCGGACTGATAATTAAACTGCAGAAATCGCTTGAACCTCACGCCACGTCAGGGCGTAGCCTGGAAACCGTCAGCGAAGCATCGGATCGGGACGTAACACACCCAAATGACAGAGCTGGTTGGGCGTCATCGTGAATATTACGCCGTTCGTACCCTCAACGCGAAGCGAATGGCGCAGCGGCATTAAGCCAAAATCGCTCCCTCGCAAGCAATTCGATCCAGGAGACATGGATGAAATTGGCGAAGATCTCTGTAATCGCATGCGGCATTTCGGCTTTCCTCGCATACTCCGTCATTGCGCAAAGCCTCGCCACCGACGCCAGGGCTCGCAAAGGAATGCAAGATAGCGCACGGAGTGGCACGAGCGATGATGACGATTCCTCGCCCAAGCTCAGGACCGCGGGCGGGAAAGTGGGCAGGAAGTCGACCAAGGGCGCGAAGAGTGGGGCCCGCGGCGCACCGGACAAGGAGACTGATTAATCCGCAGCCAACAGCACACCGGTCGGTAGCAAGCGACCTGACGCGAGGCCGTGTCTGTCTGGGTAAACCTCCACGTCCGGAGGTTCAGCCGCACCAAGCTGAACTGTGACGGTCGTCGATCTTCAAGGAATACGACGAGGACAAAGAGTTCAGCCATTTAACTCGCGCGTTTGCCGTGGCCGCCCGACGAAAGCCATGGAGCTGACCCTGATCAATTGCGGCGCAACGGCCGCAATGCTCCACTGCCCGATCGAAGAGCAGCAGTTGCAACGGCTGAACGGTCCAATCCCCCCGCGACCTCGACTACTGGGTACTGCCCTCCGATCTCGTACGACCGCGTCAGGTTACCGACATTCATGTTCGGAAGCCGCCCGAGTAGTTGGCTGGCGCGGCGTGAAAAAGCACAACTTTTTGGTCTCTCGTCGTTTCTTCACAGTCTGGCACGCCGGTTGCTGAGTGATGTGCGGCTTGGTTGCTCAATCACGACCTCCTGAGGCCCAAGCCGCTTCGTAGCGCAACTCGTGCGGGCGGATCTCCCGCCGCCCGCACGTCTTTCATGGCTTCGACCCAGCGCCGCGCTTCATGAGCTTATGCTTGCCCCGCGAGGAGGCTGCTCGCCTATCTGGCATGCGAGTTGCTCGGAAGAAGACGGCTTGGCCCTCATGTATCGCGCCCCCCAGAGATGGCCAAGCTTCCACCCAGACTAGCGCGGGTGGTCCCCCAAGCCGCCCGCGCGACTTTGCGTTCGCCGCGGGTCTGCCGAGATCGGCCCGGCAAAACGCTGTGGAGATTATCGGCATGATCCGTTGAGAGCTTTGGACTCCCACAAGCGAGCGCTCATAGGCCAGCCTCTCACGGTTGCTCACGGAAACGTGCTGTAATGGAGAACGGAGCGGACGTCCGAAGCATCCTAAGTCTTCTACACATTGCCTCAGCTTCCACGGTAGCTGGGGCCGCTTCTTGACAGGCGAACAACTCTCGCCGGCCTGCGCTTGAGTGCTCCAGCTGCGCCACAAGGAAACGTTGGAGTTGTACGTGGGCGACCAATAGGCACACAAAAAAGAGGAACCAACCGACCGAGTGTTGGTTTTGGCGTGAAGGTAATCATGGCAACTCGGCCTCGGCGCGCTCGACCGCGCTGGGGCCGTTTTTAATTGGTGCCCCAGTTAAGCCCTGCGACCAATCATGGCAGCCAGCGCATCGCGAAGAAGTCGCGATTCCTGAACTGATGTTAGCTTTAGAAATCTCGGCTCACGCCGGATTCATCATAGAACACTCGGCCTCAGCATCGGCCTCTGGGCTCCCAGTGGTGCTGAGCCGAGGCGGTACGCTCTCGAATAGTGAGGCAATCTGCGCAATCTTCATTCGCTCCTCCGTGTTTCCAATTGGCTGCTTACTCTTAGATTCAGGGTCTTGCCGGCTCGACCAACGTGGCTACGCCGGCGCAGCGCTATGCCCCCCCGGCATGAGCCTTCGTTCCGAGATCTCGCGATGCGCTGCTGCTGTCCGACATCAAGGCCATTTGTCGCGTCTTCCGTTCAGCCGACCCAAGGCGGGAGGCTCATCTCCAGGAGCTGCGCGCGCGGAGTACCAAACCAACCAGGAGCTCCGATATTGACACCGCGCGCGGCGAAGCACGGCGGATCACTCGCGGGAATTGATTCCGGAAGCGCCGTGTCGATCACGTCGTTTGGACTGCTGCCATGGTGACTCTCGTTGGCTAGTACCTTTGGAGGGACCGGCCGAGGCGCAGCGGACGGCAGGAAATCCTTCCACATTCGGCTCAGCTGACCCGACAAAAACATGAGTGCGGCACTGCCGCTTTCGCAAGTGCCTGAAAGGCCTTGAAACGATACGGCCCGCTTCTAACTTCATGGGTAGCCGCGCGAACAATTGCGCGGCGAGATCGGGCGCCCGGTACAGGGCCCGATCGGCGGGCACCCGGCAGGTGTCCGGGGTGCTCTTATCCATGTTGCTCAAAGGAGGATATGGCTATGACCACGCTTGATCTTGCCCCCCTGTGGCGATCGACGGTTGGGTTCGATCGTCTGTTCGACCTTCTTGAGGAGTCCAGCCGATGGACCGGCGGGGACAATTACCCGCCCTACGACATAGAGCGTGTCGGTGAGGACCACTACCAAATCACGCTGGCTCTTGCTGGCTTCCCGCCTGACACGGTCTCCATCACGGCCGGGCAGAACACCCTGACCGTTGAGGGTCGCAAGGCCGACAAAAGCAGCCATCAATATCTCTATCAAGGCATCTCTGCGCGCCCGTTCCGACGGACCTTCAATCTGGCCGAGTACGTGCAAGTGAAGAGCGCCTCGTTCGAGAATGGCATGCTCAAGATCGATCTGGTTCGGGAAGTTCCCGAGGCGATGAAGCCGCGCCAGATTGCGATCAGCACAGGTGGTGATCACCAGAATGATGAGAACAAGCAGGCGGCGTAACTGCTCGCAGTTGGCTTTTTTGCGGCGAGGCTTTTTCGCGTCGCGAATTTTGGAACAAGGAAAGGAAAAGCTCTATGGCTATCACCGATCTGATCCCCTGGGGCCGCGGTCGTGATCTGACCACCCGTCGCTCCGAAAACTACAATCCGGTTCTAACTCTGCATCGGGAGATGAACCGGCTATTCGATGACGCCCTCCGCGGCTTCGATGTCGCGCCATTTGGCGGCAGCTTTTTCGAGCAGTCGATGAATTGGCCGAGCATTGAGGTCAACGAGAGTGACAAAGACGTAAAAGTCACGGCGGAGTTGCCAGGTCTCGACGAAAACGACGTCCAGATCGAACTCGCCAATGGCGTTCTCTCGATCAAGGGAGAGAAGAAGACTGAGACGGATGACAAGGATCGCAGGTTCAGCGAGCGGTACTACGGCAGATTTGAACGGCGCATCCCGATCGAAGACGTGGACCAGGACAAGATCTCTGCTGCGTTCAAGAACGGAGTTCTGACTGTCACCATGCCAAAGCTGCCGCAAGCAGAATCCAAGGTGAAGCGTATTGCGATCAACTCGAAATGACACAAATCGACGGGAGCGGTCTCCGCTCCCGTCCTGCTTCTAATAAGAGCGGGCGGGGATGTCCCGACCATGGACACAAAGCGGAAATCAAGTTTTGCAGGCGCTGCGGATGTTGTTGCGCATGCGGAGATCGCGGCTCAACACATCGAGGAACTGAAAGTCGCCTGTGCGAATGGGGATAAGAACGCGGCCCGCCGATCGCTGCGTCAAGCGATCAGCGAGCTCGAGCTGGCGCGCGCGATGGTGCGGACCGGTATTGACTGAGTCCGCGCGGATTTGGCGCGTGCGTCCGAGTCAAGCAGACGGTTGGCGGGCTTTGGTGCCTAGCACCGCTTCCAGCTTGGTCGAGAGTTCCCGGGAGGAAAACGGCTTGCTGAGGAGCAGACTGCCGTTCATATGTTTGCCGGTCGCTTCGATGAGATCTGGATGGCAAGCTCGACTGCTGCTGTTGACGCGCAAGTCCGACGTCGAGTGCAGAAACGCCGGGCATCGCCAGATCAATATTCGCCAAGTCGATGGCTTGATGAGAACGATTCGCCAGCGCGGTATCCAGATTGTCAGCCGCGATCGGGCTGTATCCGAGATCGTGAAGCATGCTCCGTGTCGTTTCGAGCACAGTCGCGTCGGCGGCAGCAAGATTATTTCGATCGGCGCTACCGTCTCATCCGCAGGGTCGGAAGTGTCGACGTCCCCTCATCCGGGCTAGCGATCTCGAAGCCAGATTTGGCTGGTTGACCGGAGCAACAATTTGGCAAAAAAGATGGAGCGCAGCACGACAAGGCAGTATGCCAGGTGTTGCTCCTGGAATCTTATTTAGTTCAAAGGAGTCCATGGCGGGGTAGAGGTCAGCGAAATAACTTGTTCTCATCCCGACGGCCCTCGCGCGAATGATCGGCCGGCCGCAATGTTCCTGCGGCAAATCGAGCACGCACCGTGAGAAGGCGCTCGACTATGCGGCCGAGTTGACCTCGCTCGTCTTCGCCCGCTCAGCCGCTGCGCGGCCGGCGGCGACCGCCATCCAATCTCGCAGCAATCCTCTGTCCTCCCTGGAAAACGAGGCTCGTCTTTTGAGATCCTCAAGAGTCTCGCCCGGATGACATCGCTCGAAATCCTGGCGAATCAGCGATTCGAGATATGCCCTCTCATCTTGAGCGGCACCGCCCAAGCCGAAATCCCGCTCGATCGTCATAGATGCCTTCCGCGGTTCTCAAAGCTTATCGGGGCTATCAAGCGCGTCCAGTTCGGCATCTACTCCCCTGGACCTTCTGCTAGGCGGCTGATAAGTGCTGCTTTCGCGTCAGGAGCATTGCCACGTTCGTCATCGAAGGCGTGAGTTCGGCATACTGACACATCGGTCGATTCCCCTGTTTCCATTGTCGCTATGCAAACGAAGGCCACAGCACCCCGAGGCGCGCTCGACCGAAGCGTGCCGGAGTCTGTTCTGAATACCCGCAAAAACCCACGACCGGACCGTCAGTTCCTTTATTCATCGATCATTCGCGATGGACCAGGCGCTCCTTGGAACAGGTCAAGGCCAGCATTGTTGCTAGCCCTAGTACCGAGATAGGTCGGCCCGGCAGACGACAGCGACCGCTCTCGGCTCTGGGCGGTGCTCTCACAAGGCGGTCGGAATTGATCCCAACCTTCCCCATGACTGCGGCCGGTCATGCCGCTCTTAATGACGAACTGGCCGACCGCACTAGAATCAAGCGGCCGCATCTTGCCGAGCGCATTCAGCAAGCGATTGCCGACGAGCCCAACCTTATTGAGAATTCGGAATATCAGGCTGCACTGAGCGAGCAAGGGCTCAACGAGGCTCGCATAGCCGAGTTAGACACCAAGCTTGCACGTGCAGAAATCATCGATGTGTCAAAGCTCTCCGGCGAGACCATCAGATTCGGCGCGACGGTCACGCTGACAGACCAGGATACGGGCGAGGAGCGAATTTGCCAAATCGTTGGCGAGCCGGAAGCCGCCCCGGCAAGAGGCAAGATCTCGTTCAGTTCCCCGCTCGCACGGGCGTTGATAGGCAAGTCCAAAGGCTCAGTCGTAGCCGTCGAGACCCAGGCGGCGACAAGAGTTACAAAGTTGAGCAAGTTAGATGGCTGCCGTAAAAGCAGAGAAGCTGGGCTTTTGAGTCAATACGCCTGCCAGAGCATTGAATTTGGCAGTCGACCGGCCAGATTGTCTTGAACCTTTTGCATCAGTGCAACAGGCGAGTGGATGTGCTGCTTGCCTGGACGGGGGGAGCAACTTTCACGACTGCGGAACTGGTTTGACCGCCCCGCACGATGGTGAGCTTCACATCTTGACCGACACGTGCCAGGCCGATCTTGTTACGAAGTTGCGACGCGGTGCGGATCCGGCGGTCATCTGCCATGACCACAATATCGTCCTTCCGCAAGCCGGCCCTTGCAGCCGGAGAGTCTGCCGCGACCTCTGCGATCACCGCGCCTTCGTTGCGCCCTTGTTTGGTGGATGGCTGGAGTTCGCGCAGTGAAACGCCAATGCGGCCTCGCTCAACGTGTCCCTTATCTACAATCTGTTCCATAACGACCCGGGCCATATTCGCGGGAATTGCAAAACCGATCCCGACATTCCCTCCGCCGGGCGAAATGATCGCGGAGTTGATGCCGACCAATTCGCCGCGGAGATTAACCAATGCGCCGCCGGAATTTCCTGGGTTGATCGCAGCATCCGTCTGAATGAAGTCTTCGTAGCCTTCCTTGCTCAAGCCTGTGCGACCCAGCGCACTGACGAGCCCGGACGTGACGGTCTGGCCGAGTCCAAAGGGATTTCCGATCGCAAGCACGAAGTCCCCGACCTCGAGCGCATCACTGTCGCCGAAAGAAAGCCCCTGAAGGCCGATAGGGTTTTGGATCTGCAGCACTGCGACGTCAGTTGGCGCATCGCGCCCGATCACCTTCGCGGATAGCTGCCGGCCGTCCTTGGTCGTAATCTGAACGACTGAAGCGCCTTCGACAACGTGATTATTAGTCAGCACATAGCCGCGTTTGGCATCGACGATGGCTCCCGAACCTGTCGAATTGATTTCCTTCTCGACCTGCTTGGGAATGTCGAAAAATTCCCGAAAGAACGGATCGCGATAAAGTGGATTGTCCTCACGAACACGGCCGTGCACGGAAATATTTACAACAGCGGGCGTCACCTGTCGAACCACCGGCGCCAATGTTGGCACAGAACCACCTGTCTTCAGGTCCGGCACTTGAGCTACTGCCGGATCATACACGGAGAGCACAACAAACAGAAGCCATGCCAATATTGTTCGTTGTCCTGACATTTCAATTGTCCTTGGAATCGCCAGTCAGCGGCAGACACGCCCGTTGCAATGCTACGATCGGAATTGCCCACAACGCCGCGGCGTGGCCGAGCAGCACGATGCCCAGGACAGCGCCCGTGATCATCGCAGAGACCTCCGCTGTGCGGCGGCCCAGGGCCGCCGCAGCCGCATGGGGACGCCACCGCCACCGGGCGGATCATCATCGTCGTCTCCGTCGAGTTGCCGCAACGCTGCCAGTATGTCGGCCAACTTCACAGCGTGGCTCGTTCCGGGGACCTCCCGCAGGTCGGGACGGGATTCCACTGCGTACATATCCGACGCCCACGAGGACAGGATGATCCGCTTCTCAGGCGTCGAGAGCTCCATGTCATTCAGGACTTCCGCCGGAGAAATGTAGTAAGCGGCGGGGTGCAAGAATGGGTGCAGACCACCGCGCTCGATTTTTACATTAGTCATGGCTCGCCTCCCGATTAGCTCCTTTCCAAGGGATGGTGCTCAAGATTTAGATGGCGGCGTAGTCGATGTCGCCACCCGCGTTGAGATGAGATAGGACGGAGAGCGACGTCCGTTGAGATCGCCGGTCCACGGATCGCGGCTACCTAAGCTGCCTTCTTCCGCTCAATTTGCGACGAAGCAGCCGTTGCACCGATCTGGATCTTGCGCGGCTTCATCGCCTCCGGAATCTCTCGAACGAGATCAATGGTCAGGAGACCGTCCCGGAAGGATGCCTGCTTGACCTGAACGTACTCGGCCAGACTGAAGACTCTCCGGAACGGTCGCGCCGGAATACCCTGGTAGAGATACTCGCGCGCAGCCGCATCGGACTTCTTGCCTTCGATCATGAGCGCATTTTGCTCCGCCGTCACGGAGATGTCGCTAGCGACGAAACCTGCCACGGCCAGCGTGATTCGATAGTGATCCTCACCGGACCGCTCGATGTTGTATGGTGGATAGCTGTCCTCATTCGGCCGGCGCGACATGCCGTCGATGAGGCCAGCCAGATGATCGAAGCCGACGCTGGTGCGCCACACTGGCTTAAAATCAAGTGTCCTCATAGCCAAGTCCTCCAAAGAGCAATATGGATACGAAGCAAGGCAGGATGGGAGTTCGGTTACGGTCGAACACCCCAGTCCAGTGCCTCGTGCCGAGCCCGGCCTGGCGCTCGACACACCGCAGTCGCGGTCGAGAAACGAACTAGAACTAACGTCCTTGAGTTCAAGAGGGGCATGCGCATTTTTCTTCAAGAGGCTCCCTTGGCGGCTCAGTGACTAGGCGGCCACGCGATCCGGAAGAGCACTCTGGCGTAGATCATCCATTACTTGCTGCTCTCGCTCAATCCGGGCTTGATAGAGCTGGCGCTCTTGCTCGCTCCTCGCAGTTGAGAGCAGGCGCTCGTAGTGACCGATCACCTTCAGACAACCTCGGATGAGGAAGTCGTGGACGCCAAGCTCGACTGCTGTGCTTGAGGTTGCATCGGAGTTCCCGCGCACGGAATGCCTCGCCGAACTCAGCCCGGACATGAGTGTCGCTCGCTCTTGACGAGATTGCGTAAGGTAGGGAGCGGCCTTCGCGGGCCGCTCTCTGAGGTTCAGCTTGTTGCCGCCAGTCCCGCGGGATGGGGCGACTGTTGCGGCCAGATGCCGGTCGGCGCGGAGGTCGGCGGCAGCAAGATGTCGATCTTCATCGTTGCCGCCGCGGGCTGCCATTTCAGCCACGGCATCGTGTCGAGATACGGGATTGGCGGCAGTGGCAGTCCAGTGAAGCTACCCTGTGTGACCTCGGTTCCCGGCGGGCTTTCCACGCCGTAAGCACCGAAGGCCGTCAGGGACATTGCGCCACCTGTTACTAGAGCGAGCAGGCATCGCCGCAGATTGCGGTTGGTCTCCGTCCGGGCGGCGAACGTATGGTGATGGCTCAGCATCTATACTCCTCCCATCGTTCGAAAACAGATCCAGGCAATGGTGGCAAAGCTCAGGGAGAACATGAACCAATGGATCGTGTCCTGCCTCATCCTGAGCCGACGACGATTAGACTTGTTCATGGGACACTCCGTCTTTGGAAGCGGTCTTCTCTCCTCTCATTGGTCGAGCCCGGCCGTGATCGGCCGGGCTCGATTGTTCAGAAGTCCATGGCGGGAGCTGCCGGAGCCGGTTCAGCCTTCTTCGGCTTCTCGGCCACGAGTGCCTCGGTGGTGATTAGCAGCGAAGCAACCGACGCGGCGTCCTGCAAGGCGGTGCGCACGACCTTGGCGGGATCGATCACACCGGCTTTCACCAGGTCCTCGTACTCGCCAGTTGCCGCGTTGAAGCCCCAGTTGTAACTCTAGTGCTCCAGAAGCTTGCCGACAACCAGTGAGCCGTCCTCGCCGGCGTTCTGCACGATCTGCCGAGCCGGCATCCGGATAGCGCGACGAACGATGTCGATACCGGCCTTCTGGTCGGCGTTCGCGGTCTTGATGCCGTTGAGCGCTTCGAGGGAACGCAGGAGGGCAACCCCGCCTCCGGGGAGAATCCCCTCCTCCACCGCCGCCCGAGTAGCATGCATCGCATCGTCGACACGGTCTTTGCGTTCCTTGACTTCGACCTCCGTCGCACCACCCACACGGATCACTGCGACGCCTCCGGCAAGCTTGGCGAGGCGCTCTTGCAGCTTTTCGCGATCGTAGTCGGAGGTCGCCTCCTCGATCTGGAGCCTGATTTGCTGGGCGCGCGCCTCGATATCCTTCTTGGCGCCCGCGCCCTCAACAATGGTGGTGTTGTCCTTGTCAATGACGACCTTCTTGACGCGCCCGAGCATTTTCACTGTGACCTTTTCCAGCTTGATACCAAGGTCCTCGCTGATGACATTGCCGTCGGTCAGGATCGCGATGTCCTCCAGCATGGCCTTACGGCGGTCACCGAAGCCCGGCGCCTTGACGGCCGCGACCTTCAGTCCGCCGCGCAGTCTGTTGACGACCAATGTCGCAAGCGCTTCGCCTTCGATGTCCTCCGCGATGATCAGGAGCGGCCTACCGGACTGAACGACCTGCTCCAGCAGCGGCAGCATGGTCTGCAAGCCGGACAGCTTCTTCTCATGAATCAGAACGTAGGGGTCCTCGAGTTCGACACGCATCTTCTCGGTGTTGGTAACGAAGTAGGGCGAGATGTAGCCGCGGTCGAACTGCATGCCCTCGACCACTTCGAGTTCGGTATGTAGGCTCTTGGCCTCCTCGACGGTAATCACGCCCTCATTACCCACCTTGTTCATGGCGTCGGCCAGGAAGCGGCCGATCTCGGTGTCACCATTGGCCGAGATCGTACCCACCTGGGCGATTTCGTCATTGGAGGTGATTTTCCTGGCGTGTGATTTGAGGTCGGAAACGACGGCGTCGACAGCCAGGTCGATGCCGCGCTTCAGATCCATTGGGTTCATGCCGGCGGCGACGGACTTGCTGCCCTCCTTGAAGATGGCCTGAGCGAGCACGGTCGCGGTCGTGGTTCTGACCATCTTCAGGTCAAGGAAAGTGACGTCGTCGAGATGAACGGGCGGATTCGTTGGTCTTTGAGGCGACCTCGCGCACCATCTGTGCGCCCATGTTCTCGAACTTGTCTTCCAGTTCGATCTCTTTGGCGACGGTCACGCCATCTTTGGTGATGCGCGGCGCGCCGAACGATTTCTCGATGACGACGTTGCGCCCCTTTGGACCGAGTGTGACCTTCACCGCGTTTGCCAGTGTGTCGACGCCCCGCAGCATGCGCTCGCGGGCCTCGGTTGCGAACTTCACGTCCTTGGCAGCCATTTTGATCTCTCCTTTCCTCTATGACTGTCAGCGCGCTACGCTGCCTTCTTGACGGTGCCGACCTTGTCGATGACACCCAGAAGGTCGCTTACCTTCGGTATTTCGCGTGAGCGTATCCGCCAGATCGAGCAGCGTGCGTTGAAGCGTATCAAGTCGATGCTGTGCGCACGCCTTCCGGAGCTTGAGGCTGCTTCAGCGCGCGCATAGTAGAAGCAGCACATAGAAACCGCTGGCCGGCTGCTGGTTGCTGGATCAGCAGCCGGTGCAGACATCAGGCACGACGGCTTCCGCCGAGAAATCACGGTCCTTGCGGCCAGCGGACTATGTTCTTGCCCGGGGGCTGGCCGCTTTGATCACTGACAAGCTGCTTAACGGTGGCGTCGGAGCTTCGCACTGCTCGCGACGAATCCGCTTCTTTCGCCTGCAGCGAGACCACCATCCCGAGTAGAGCAGCAAGTACCATTAAGCTCCGCATCTCTGGTTACCTCCTTTCGACGATGCTCCAATTTGCCGCGCAGAGTTGTTCTGAAGCCGAGACAACGTCTCGGTTTGACGGTTTCAATTCTCAAGGTGCGCTGAGCGATTCCGGACGCAGGAGAATACGCTCCGGTTACGAGCCGCGAGCGATATCGACGATCCGGCTTTCGCCGCAAAAAATTGTCTTCCTTCCTCTTGAAAGTAGGACCCTCGCTCCTAGGCGGATTTTTGCCCGGGGGCCGTTATGGACCCGGTTTTGGACATCGCTGAACCCCAAGCCATCAACGCCGGCCAACCGACGCCCCCTCTACCCGCCGAGGCCGAGACGGCGTCAAGCCAAGGGATCGGCTTATTCGAGGAGAAGATGGCCGACAACGGGGAACGACGAGCGACATTACAGCGAAGCTGAGAAGCCCCACTCCACCTGGTCGATATGGTTGAGCCTGACCGTGTTTGCAGGATGAGCTGGCTCTCTGTGAGCGGATGCTAATTCGCGCATAAGCGACGGCCCGGGAACCGAGCTTTGCCACTTTTCCCGTATTCTTACGGACGCGTTAACCATTCTTAGGTATGCGCGCGCTTTGCATTTTGTGCCAAACTGTACCTATCAGGATTTTGCCAATAACCGTCCTGGGGCTAGAGCAAGCGCCGCTCGCATGTATTTTAAGCGGGCGGCGTTGCGTTGAGTCATTACAAAAATTGGCCCTGGCACCTAGGGCCGATCCGCGCGCTCCGCGACGCGCTTCTTAATAAGGATCAGCCGGCAGCTCACCGCTGCCTCAGTTCGCCCGAGCTTCTGCGCGATCTCGCGCTGCGTGAGGCCTGCTTCTCGAACAAATTGCAATAGTCGCTGTTCGTCCTGTGCGGTCCACGCCGGCATTGAAACTCCCAAAAATTCGTCCTGAACTTTCAGCGAGGATTGCAGATATTGGCTAGCCTGTCAGTCCGGTTTCCTCCGGGTCTTTAAGTTGTCGCAGCGAGTCTCCTAGCCACGAGCACGCGCAGGCCGCTATCCGTATCCAGGCCGGCGTCCCTGATTTGATTCTTGGGAGTGTCCGGGAGCGAGACTTGGTTGATGTTCTCAGCCCATCATTTTCCATGGGGCGCCATCTGTTCTCATAGCCTGTTCCCGTCAGGTTCCGCATGAGATGATGCCTGCCTCTGGCGGGGAGGCCTTCCATGAAGGACATGCAGGCTATAGCGCGACAATCTGGCTGGGAAGCGCGCGACAATCAGGTAAGATGAGACGAGGCGGTCTCGCGGGCCCCGGCATCACCGCGTCGATGAGCCGCAAGGCCGTTTGCTACGACAATGCCCCGATGGAGAGCTTCTCCATACACTGACCAAGCTCGTTCGTCATCGCAACCATAAGACCCGCGCCGATGCCCAGCGCCTTATCTTCGCTTTCATCGAGGGCTTCTACGACCCGAACCCGGCTCCATTCCGCAATCGATATATCGCCCGATCGAGATGGAGCTAAGGGCCACCCGCTCCACTTTTTCGGGGAAGCTCAGACTGGCCTGGATTTAGAGCCGAGTCCCCTGGATCGACGGAGACTGGCGACGGTATGGATTGATCATCAAGCAATTGCCGAAGCTCCTCTGGAGAGAATTGCTCTAGATCGAAGCTAAACTCTTCTGGATCGGCGGAGAGCGACGCGGCAGGGTGTCGGTGCAGCTCGTCATGCAAGTCCTTTTCCAGTCGCCGAAGCTCCTCTGAGGGGACCGAGACTGGCGACGGTATGGATCGATCATCAAGCAATCGCCGGAGCTCCCCTGGAGAGAATTGCTCTAGATCGAAACTAAGCTCTTCTGGATCGCAAGAGAACGACAAGGCAGGGTGTCGGTGCAACTCGTCCTGCGAGTCCTTTTCCAGTCGCTGAAGCTCCTCTGAAGGGACGGAGATTGGCGACGGTATGGATTGATCATCAAGCAATCGCCGAAGCTCCCCTGGAGAGAATTGCTCTAGATCGAAACAAAACCCTTCTGGATCGGCGGAGAACGATGCGGCAGGGTGTCGGTGCAGCTCATCCCGCAAGTCCTTTTCCAGTCGCTGAAGCTCCTCTGAAGGGACAGAGACTTGCGACGGGATGGGTTGATGATCCAGATGATCCAGCAGTTGCCGAAGCTCCCACTGATGAAGCTGCTCTAGACTGATCGCGACGTGCCCTTGGTGGGTGGGGGCCACGTTCGGAGGGCGAGGATTGCCCTTCGGCATGCCTGTCGACCGAAAGGTTCGGAGATTGTCTATTGCCCTAAGGAGCCCGTCGGGATCACCCTTTCCGATGAACTCGGACACGTCACCGCTCAACGACTCATTGTCGAGCTGAGCAACAAGGCTCGGTTTGCTTTTTGCGAACAGCCAACGGCTAAAGCTCCGAAGACGACTTGTATATTGGTACGCGGAGTCTCTTGTCATTCCGGCTTTGATGAAGGCCTCCTGCAGCCCCGAGATATCGCGAGCATCCTCGAAATAAAGAGGCCGCATGTCCGCCCCCGTCACACCCCCCCTTGATTGAGCCGGCCGCAGCGCCGAGGACGCGCTAAGCTGCGCAGCGGCGATGTCGAGGCGCCTAGTCCCGGCCTTGATGAGCGCCTCCTCGAGCCCCAGGACAACGGGAGCATCCTCGGAACAAAGAGGCCGCATGTCATGCCCTCTCACAATCCCCGGCGACTGAGCCGGCTGCGGCGCCGAGCACGCGCGGTGCTGCGCAACGGCGTTGTCGAGCCTCGGTTCCATCAGTACCGCGCCTTCGGGACGAATGGGAGCCACGTTGGGGGCGGGAGGATTGAGCTTGGCGCGACCGCTCCTTGGGCGTACGTTGACTTCGCCCGTCGACCGAAAGGTGCGGAGATAGTCTAATGCTAAAAGGAGTCTCGCAGGTTTACCGTTTCCGACGAACTCGTATACGTCACCGCCATTGCTCAGCGACTGATTGTCCAGCCGAGCAACAATGCTCGGTCTGCGTTTGGCGAAGAGCCAACGGCTAAAGCTAAGAAGAGCGCCTGCATGTTGCTTCGCCCCACCGGCGACCATCCCGCCCTTGATGAGAGCCTCCTCAAGCCTCAAGATTTCGGGAGCATCCTCGGAATAAACAGGCCGCTTGTCCAACTGATGGCCCCGTACCACAATCCCAGTTGATTGAGCCGGCTGCACCGCGGAGGCTGCTGGCATTGCTCCACCACCACCTGAATTGGCGATCTCGCTCAGCTGCTGCTCAATGGCAACGCCTTGCGGATTGTTTAGTGTCCTCGGCCTCTTCGCTGCTCTCAACTCGGCTGTGTTATGCTCATCGTTGATGAGGACCTCGCTTGGCAAGAGGTTGCTCCTGGCAAGCGCACTCATCGGCTCGGCTGGGGACTGCTGGTCGCTAGACGCATTGGTAGAGGGGCTACGGCGTGGCCCATTGTGAGGCATCGGGTTATCGGCTTCGCGCACCTCGTTTAATTGCTGCTCAAAGTCCTCTTGCCCTAATGGGTCGGGCTGATGCTCTTGCGAGACCTGTGCCCGCGGCCCGGCAGTTACATTGAATGCGTCAAAATTGTGCAGGTCCACACTTGCCTCACGTCATAAAATCAATTGAGCTAGTCCTACTATGAACAATCTTTCGAGAAGCTGACGAGACCCTCGCCCGCGGCTCTCAATCGTCGCGCGGCTTCTTGTGTTCAGGACCCGCCTTCGGCGCGGCTGCACCAGCCGCACCCGGCCGCCAGACGGGTCCGAAAGCGCGACGCCGATGGGGACGGTCCTCCGGTCGGGCTCGCCACCCCTTCGGTCCGTCCCATTGGCGCAGTCTCATCCTGATTGGGTTGTTCCGCATATTTGGTGTAGGGTGCGGGATTCACGGACAGTTCGAATAAGGGCATAAGGTCGGAATCGCAGTCGACGCCCGCGATTCGCCTTGCTCCATGCCTTCCGCTCGCTGATTTCCCCCGAGCTTTCGATTGTCCAGATCCAGACCGACAGGGCGCTGCTCGTGGCTCGGCCGAAGTCAGCGGTCTCACTCTGTCCCTGTTGCGGCTACCAGACGGGTCGCGTGCACAGCCACTACGTGCGACGATTAGCCGATCTGCCGTGGCAGGGGGCGGGTTGTTGAAATCCGGCTTCACGCGCGACGGTTTCGATGCGCGAATCCGCAATGCCCGCGTCGGATATTCACCGAGCGGCTGCCGGCAACGGTGCGGCCAAAAGCAACAGGGTTTACAGGAAGTCGGGTGACCGTCGCGCGATGGGCCGCCGACAGGCGTGCACACGCATGCGTGGGAGGAGCAGCACAACCACACCTGGACCTGGAAAGCTCCCACGCGTCGTCGCTGTGCTCGGTACTTGAGCCAGAATCCGGATCAGATCGATGCTCAAGCCAGGCTGTTCCTCGGCCATCTGTTTGCGCAAGCTCCGGAACTCGCCGTGGCGGCCGAGCTGGCGAAGCGGTTTGTGTCCCTTCTCAGTGGTAGCGACATCGCCGGGCTCGATGAATGGATCACACAAGCAGGCAACAGCGAGCTCGAGAGCTTGGCCAACGGCATTGCACGCGACATCGATGCGGTCCGAGCGGCAATAACTACCTCCTGGACAACTAGTCCGGTCGAAGGCCAGATCAACAGGATCAAAGCCATCAAACGACAAAGGTATGGCCGGGCAAGCTACCCGCTATTGCGTCGACACGTCCTCCTTTCTGCTTGAGAACGACCGTTCAGCCGATCCAATCCCGATCGCTCGTGCAGCACCAAATATGCGCAAGAAGCCAATCAGGATGAGACTGCGCCGATGGGGACGGACCGATGATGGCGAAGCGGTGCCGACCGAACACTCGGTTACTTGAGAACGTATGTCGCTTTGTCGCGTTGACGTTTACGGCGGGAAACGGCACGCCTTGACTATCCGTATAAGGCAATACCGGATACGGTTGATGACGAAGACCAAAGGCATGTCTAACGTCTGGACGTGTACGCGTCGTACGATGCTGTTGGGCAGTAGCTTCTTGGGTAGCGCGTTGTTCGGGGGCGTTACGGTGCCTACACCCAATCGGCCGCAGCGCAAGGTTGCCATGGTGTTGAAGGCGGCCGACTCTCCCTTCGTGGTTGGGTGCACACAAGACGGCATTACCTCGTTGCGTTATCGTAACGATACGTATGACACGGATTATGTCCTGCCTGGAGCCGTGCTGGGAACGGCTCACGCTAGAGTTCGGCGTGCCGGTTCCGAGTGGCATACGCTTCGAACCGGCGTTGATGCAACGAAGCCGATGCATAGCGCGGCCCTTGAACTAGCAGCCCGCGATGCCGGCGTCCTTCTCACGACCCGCCTCGCAGTCGACGAGGCTGGATTGACGTGGGAGATCATGCTGCGGAACGACGGCATGGCGAACGTGGAGGTTGGCGACCTCTATTTGCCCATGCCGATGAACACCGAATTTCTGGCAGGGCAACCGGTGTCGGTGGCTGTTTTGAAGCACAGCTTCGTCTCGGGGCATGGATCGCACATCTTCTGGATTCGCGGCAACAGCACCGGTCCCTTCCTCATGCTCTTGCCGGAAGCGGACACGTCACTGGAATATTGGGATGTCCACAAGGTTTCAGCCGAAGCCAGTGAGACGTGGTGCGCCTACATCCTGGGCGGGGCGGCCGCCGGCGAGGCGGTGGCGGGCGGGACTCGCTGGCGACAGCCCACCCATTTCCTGTCCCTGTCACCGGCCGAGGAACGGCGTTACCATCTCCGCTTCCAGTGGGTTGCCGATTACGAGGCGGCACGCAGGGCTATCGCGGACGCCGGTCTGGTGGACGTGGAAGTAATGCCGGGCATGACGGTTCCCAACGACCTGCATGTCGACATCGCGCTCTCGTCCTCCATCCCGGTGGAGCGAATCGAAGCGGAATTTACCGGCGACACGGTGGTGCAACGGTTGCCGGATCGGGCTGGCAGGCGACTGTGGCGGGTCCGGTTTTCGCGATTGGGCGAGAACCGGCTGACCCTGCACCAGCCGGGTGCGCGCCAGACCTTTCTTGAATTCTTCGCTACCGAGCCCGTCGAGACGATGATGAAGAAGCGCGCAACCTTCATCGTGAAGCGGCAGCATCGTGACCCGTCCAAATGGTACGATGGTTTGTTTGGCGAGTGGAACATGGAGACGCAGGTCCTGCTTGGCCCGGACAATTACGACCGGATCAAGGGCTGGCGCATCTACGAGGTAACGTGCGACGATCCCGGGCTGAGCAAGCCCGCTTACCTCGCGACCAAGAATGCCGAGCATCCTGTTGCGGCGGAAGTGGCGGCGCTGGACCGGTATATCGATACGTTCGTCTGGGGCGGGCTGCAACGTACCACACAGGAGGCATACGCCTACGGCCTCTACGGCATACCCGATTGGAAGCAGAACCGGGAAAGCAGCGATCCCGGCCCAAAGGGCCGCCTGCATATCTGGCGGCCGTATGACTATCCGCACATCTTCGCGATGTATTTGGCCATGCACCGCATCGCGCGTGACCATCCCGCGATACCCACCCGCCAGAGCGCACGAGATTATTTGGTACGCGCGTACGGTACGGCGCTGGCCATGTTCACGGTGCCGATGCGCGTGGTGATGTGGTCTGCCTACCGCACCGGCTTCTACAACGAATGTGTGATCCCCGAGCTGGTTTCGGCGCTCACGACGGCGGGCTTGATGCGCGAGGCGGCGACGTTGGAGGCGCACTGGGCGCGTAAGGTGCGCGCCTTCGTCGATCCGAAGGCGGACTTGTTCGGGTCGGAATATCCGTTCGATTCCACAGGCTTCGAATCAACGCAGGCACTGGCGCGCTCGGCCCTTGACGACCCTGTCGCCATGGGGGTTTCGCAGGCGGCAGCGCGTGCCTTCGCCGAGCGTCAGATCGCTGCAAATCTGTTTTGCCGTGGCTGGCTGGAACCTACTTATTACTACCTGGGCAGCGATTATCGCGGGACTGCGGGCGACGCCTATACGCTGACTTACATGGCGCAGATGGGCGGCTGGGCGCTGCTTGATCATGCGCTGAACGATGCAGACGACCCGTATCCGCTCCTTCGTCTCGGCTATGCGTCACAACTCAGCGCGTGGGCTTTGCTGAACAGCGGCCCTGCGTCGGCCGGTTATGGCTATTGGTATCCGGGCGAGGAGAATGACGGCGCGGCCGGTGGCGGCTTCGAGCCGGCGCCGAGCGGGACCACATGGCTCGGTCAGCCGCATCACCGTGGAACGTGGTATTATTCGTGCGAGATCGACCTGGGATTTTGTGGGGCGGTCCGCGCTGCTGCGACGATCGTTGCCGACGATCCCATCTTCGGTCAGGTTTGTTACGGTGGCACCATGGAGACGTTCGCTCACACCCTGCGTATCTGGCCACGTGATGGCGTGCGGCGACGGCTCAACGTGCGGCTCCAGTCTCTCCGATTGGACTTGGTGCTGCTCGACGCCCGATTCTCGGCGGATCGACCGATCATTCTGAATTTGGGGGAGGGGCGGATCAGCCTTACGCCTGAGCCCTTTGCCCCATCAGCGTCAGGAGTGACGTTCGAATTGCGGTACGACGACGGAAGGAAGCGCAAGGAGGTCCTCGACATCATGGACAGCCAGATCGTCGTCCGCTTGCCTGCGGCGTGCTTACCGCGGGTTCAGGTTCGCTAGATGTTTAGTACCGGGCTTTGATGATGCATCCTTATCGCGCGATTCGAAGGAAGCGCTATGGGACAAATCTTACACCGCTGCGCCACAACGACGGAGGCGGTGCGTCGAGCAATACAAAATAGTCAAGAGCGCTGGCTAAGCGCTACTAACCTGATCGAGCGCCTCAATGGCGAGATCTAGCCGCGTACCGAGGTGGTTGGCATCTTCCCTAATGAGGACGCCATCGTGCGCCTGATCGGCGCGATCCTGCTCGAGCAAAACGATGAATGGGCCGTCCAACCGGACCACTACATGACGCTGGAAACCATCGGGCCGTTGAGTGATGATCCGACCGTCAGCTCAACGGCAGACTACCCTGGCTTCGCCAAAAGCCGGGCAGTCAGCCGATGACCGCGTTCGCTCTGTATCGAAGTCGAACATCGCGCCGGTACAGGCAGCCGCACGAGCTGGCTGGTGCCATTCGCAGGATGGCGACAGGACCCGAAATGCGAATTGTCAACCAATTGGTTGCAGCACCTTATGGCTGTGGAGCTCAAGCTGGCTAAATGATCTCGAAGTACCGCCGGCGCTCAAAGTCCGTCACCCGATGTTGAACGGCTTCCCATTCCCAACGGCGGGAGCAAGAAAACGCTTCAACAAACCTTTCACCGAAGACATCATTGGCTGCCGCCGATTGTGCAAACCGATATGTTGCCTCTGACAGGCTTTGAGGCAGTCTCCCGGACGGAAGGCCGGTCTCCGCGCTTGCATCACCGGCGATCGACGGCGCGAGCGCCGCATCTGTCTCGATACCCAATATGCCGGAACCGATGGCACATGCGAGCGCAAGATATGGGTTCAGGTCTGCGCCGGGCAGCCTGTATTCGAGGCGATGTACAGATGGCGCTCCCGGGATGACGCGTACCGCGCAGGAGCGGTTGTCGACTCCCCAGCTCGGACAGATTGGTGCCCAGCAGCCAGGTACCAATCTCTTGTAGCTATTGAAGTTCGGCACGGCGAGCACACAGAAATCATTCATGTATTTCAATTGTCCGCCGATGAATTGCTCCATAAGCTTAGAGACGTTGCGGAACGCCACACTATCGTAAAACACATTCTGACCATCTGAGGACATCGAGACGTGAATATGGCCGGACTGGCCTGGCCATTTCTCGGAAACCTTGGCCATGAATGTAGCCATCATGCCTCGCGTCTGCGCCCAGGCTTTAATCATCGACTTGAATATGATTGCTCGATCGGCCGCTTCCAGGGCATCACAATGACGAAGTGACGCTTCAATCACGCCTGGTCCCGTTTCAAAGTGCAGCCCGCTGAGAGGTATTCTGGACTTCTCACAAAGCGCCAGGATCTCACCGAACAGCTCCCTGTGCGCGACAGACCGCGCAATCGAGTAGCCGAATGGGCCCCGCGTCAAAGGAGCCCATTGGCCGAACGGCTTGTCTTCAATTGTGTCGGCGTTCTCCTTGAACAGCATGAACTCAAATTCGAACCCGGCGCTGCAGCTGTATCCGCGGTCGGCAACCCTTCGTAGGACTTTACGCAGAATACCGCGCGGGCAGACGCTCTCATGTCCGCCCGCAAACTCGGCCAGATAGAAATATTGATCGCCGGTATAAGACACCGAACGGCCGGTGTCTGACAGAACGCGCAGATCGGCGTCCCCGAATACTGACTGCGGCCCTTGCGTGAAGCCCGCCGGAATGACCCGGTCCGAACAATCCCACGCGAGCACCGCTTCGGAGAACTTGATGACTTTATCCCCGGCGGAAAGATCTTCACCCAGAACGTGTTTGCCCCGAAGGATGCCATCGAAGTCGCTCACACCGATCATCGCCGCGGCGGCGGAATTCGTGCAACTGTCGCGGGTGTCAGTCATTGGTTGGGCTCCCTCGCCACCAACTCGAACACCTGGTCCATTCGCATCGCACGCAGTTGGCGATAGTCTTTCTCAAGCTGTATCAGGTCGTTGTTCACGAGATACACAATGCCTGGCGTCGAGGCCAAGTCGATCGTCGGAACCAAGTTTTGACCTATCGGAACGAATGCAATGGCATCCGCGAAGCTCGGCAGCTTGCGGATCGCATCGAGTCCGGGATAGCCGGCAACAACACCGCCCCTGTCGGAAATCAGCGAGACGCACAGTGCGTGAGCCTGCCGCTTGTAGACACCGCGTCGCCTCATATACCCGCCAAAGCCTTTGGGATCTGCGTAGCGCCACGCCGTGAGCGTCAAATGGTTATGGCCCAAAGCCATCGTCCGAGCTTTTGCCGACATGGTTCCTTGCAGCCTCGCTCCGAAGTCGACCAGAACCGGTCCCCGATCATCGACGATGATCTCGGCATGAGCAGGTCCGTCGGCGATCCGAAGCGCCCGCAGCGCACGTCCAAGGTAGTCGGATAGTTCTTGGACGATTGGCTCCTTGCCGCCCAATAGCCGCTCGAGTGAGCAGACCGACGACGCGCCCTCAATGGGAACAGTGTCATAGGTCCAGGCCTCCGTGACGAAGGGCTCGCCGTCGATCGAGACGGCATTTACGGTATATTGCTGGCCGTTTATTTTCTCCTGTCCAAGCGCCAATTGATTGAGCGTTCCGACACGGTTCGTCTTCCCCACGATGGCGGCTACAGCGCGCTGCACATCCGCATCCGTCGAGCAAAAGAACACGTCTTCGGTGCCTGTGCTGTTCAGCGGCTTGATCACAATCTCATCGAAGCTCTTTTGACGCTTCCAGCTTGCGATCTCTCCAGCATTGTCGGACACGACTTGTCTGATCGATCGTACGCCTGCTGAGGCCAACGCTTCGGACAGGCGCGATTTGTCGCGCCGGGCGGCTGAAAGGGCGGTGCCATTTGAAGGCAAGCCCAGCCGCTCCGAGATGGAATCGGCCAGCTCAACTCCTGTCTCGCACCCTGCTATGACGAACTCCAGCTCCCTGCCTTGGAGAGCCCGAAGATGATACTCAACGATCTCGTCGTACCCCATGCGCTCGGGTGGACGAATGACTTCATCATACAGATCCGCATTGAAATGCGATTGGAAGATGGACGGAATCTGCGCAGCCGACATCACATGGACTGTTGAAATTCCATACCGCTTGAACTCTTCCGGCAAAAATCGGCCGGTCGAATATGCGTCGACGATTACACAATTTCGCTCGTTCATGTGGATCTCCGGTATTGCAAATAGACGTTGCCGACGGCGACAGCCGTAATGAGAACATTTCCAACGAACGTATGTGGCGAAGGCACGATACGAGAATCGAAGTACTGGAACAGAAACGTGATGACAGGAGCGGTGGACAGGACCATGTTGACCGTGAAGGGCTCGACGCGGCGAATACCCTCCTGGAACAAGAGCAATGGGACGATGATCGTGGATAGCCCAATCGTTGCGATCGCAAGCCAATGCTGCGAGATCTCGAGCACGATGGAGGAATGGTCGACCAGTCCCAGCAGAACAATGATCGTTCCGTAAAAACGATGCGCCAACACCTGTCGACCTGAAAATCCGCGGTCGAATAACAGCTTGACGAGTATATTTGTAAGGGCGAGCGATAGGCCGGCCACGATGGCCAGGACGATGCCGAAGGACGATCGGGCTCCCCACTCCACGCCGGCGTTGCCGGTTGCCGAGATCCAGATCATGTAGCTTCCAATTATCGCGATCGTAAGGCTCACGACGATATCGGACGTTGGAGGGACGCCCTGCCGCCTGATGAGCGCGTTTAACCACACCGTCGCAGCGGGTCCTAGCGCCACCATGAAGGCGACGACGATCGCAGGTTCGGCGTATTTCAGGCCGATAAACAGCCCGATCCAACTGATCGCGGTCACGACATTGAGCGACACAAAAACCAGGAGCGCCGACTTCGCAACTCGTGCCGTTCCTCTCTCGCGACCTGCCAGCAGATTGAATGTCAGACACACCGCGGCAAAGGACACAAGGAGAGCGACAAACGCATCTGCTCGCTGAAAATACGATGCCGCATAAACTTCGCCCGCCGCGCTCAGGACGACATAGAGCGCCACAAAGAGAACTCCCAAAGCGAAGCGTCCTGTCAATCTTCCGCCCGTCCCCTGCCGCCGGCGCGGCGCAGCCCTCCCCCCGAAGCACGCTTGTGCATCAGTTCCGAGAGACTCGTCCTTCGACCTGGGCGGACCGCGCTTGGTTTGAAACGTCACAATCCGCCTCTAATGTTTCTTTGCTTGGCAGTACGCAACACACGCCTCTCCAAAAGCCGTGAACAGTCGCTGGCTCAGGAGATCGGTTGAGGCGTGCCATTCGGGGTGCCATTGCACACCGATCTGCAACGTCGGCGCGCCGATGACCGAAGCCGCTTCGACCAGTCCGTCAGCCGCCCATGCCTCGCGCCTCAGCGCGGCGGCAAGCAGCTCTATGCCTTGATTATGCAGGGAGTTCACTTGTGCTTCGTTGGCGCGCGCGATCGGAAAGAGCGCGCCCTCAGGAGATATCCTCACGCTGTGCGCGGCATCGTACTGACGGTCTCTTGGGCGATCTGGTTTCTCGGCATGCATCAGGCCACTTCCCAGTCTCCACTCGGCAAGCGATGGATGCAGAGTGCCGCCGAAATAGACGTTGAGCTCCTGAAGCCCGCGGCAGATGCCCAAGATCGGCATTCCGAGCGCGATGGCGCTCCCAATGGCTACCGCAGAGAGCCTGTCCCGCGGGCGGTCACGGATTCCGCCATCAACGTCCTGCTGGTCAGCCGGCGGAAGGGATGCAGGCGCCTTCAAGACGGCAGGGTCAATATTCGATTCATCCCCTGTCAGAACCAGACCGTCGAGCGCGCCCATGATCGCCAGGCCGACCTCTAGCCTAGCATCTTCCGCGTCGATCGTCGGCAATATGACGCATGCCACGCCCGCATGATGAAGCAGGGCTTTGAGGTATTTCTGCCGCAGCCAGTCGCGATGCACACCATCGACCAAAAGACGGTTCGAGGTGACGCCGACCACGGCACGAGCGTTGTCTGAGCGTTGCAATGTCACGCCACGTGCCCCTTCGCATGGGCATCGGCAAGCGATTGCTCATACAAGCGTCGATTTCGCTCCTTCAACTGAGTTATGACACTGGGTTGACCTTGCGGCCCCTTGACGAAGAGCCCTCCCCAGCTCGCAGCAACCTTTGCGTAACCCGGATCCTGCATCCGGATCTTCTGGGCCTTGTGCAACAGCCAGAATGGGATACCCGGCGAGAGGTGATGCTCGAGGTGATACTCGTCCAGGTTTTGTCCAAGGATGGCCCGCTCCAGGAAATTTCCTTTCCGATTCCTGGTTAGATAGACGTTCTTCGTTTCGGTCTCGCACATCGGCGAGTGCTCGGCGAGCTCGACAAACCAGCCAAGAACCTGAAACGTTGTGAGATAGGGGACGATCCAAAACAGGATCACGATGTGGAGCAGCCCAAGCGCATATGATCCGGCCAGCATGCCGATCCAGAAGAGGTAAAAGCCATACTTGTCGACAAGTATGCTTGACCGGCTCTGGTCCTCGGAATCTGTGATCGAAAACCGGTTGGTCCAGAGATACTTCAGATAGGCCAGTGTCGCACCACCAAATATCGGCTTCCAGATGATATTGAAGGCGTACCGCTCGGGAGGCAGGACGTCGTAAACACCATTGGCCATGAAGAACTTCAGGTCGGGATCCTTCTCCGGGTCACCGAGATACGGATGATGCAGATAGACGTGCGAGATCCGGTAGGCCCAGTGGCGCTGGAACAGGGGATAGGCCGCGAACAGAATGCCGAGGACGTAGTTCCAGGTCGTGTTCTTCGCGAGCGTACGGTGAGCCGCATCATGAGCGATCGTCGTCAGGCCGCGCTGGTAGGCGCCGATCAGAAGCACGGCGAGCGGGTACAGCCACCAAGAGACGCAGACGGCCGCGAGTGTGCAAGCGGCGATTACAGCGTAATCCTTGGCGATGTAGATCGCTCCCATCACATTGTCCGGCCTCAGCTCGGACAGTTGCTTATTGATTTCCCGGCTGAACTGAACCGCCTCGTAACGTGACGACCTCAGTTTCCAAGCGTCTGCCTGATTCATGAGAACCTCTTCCTGATCGCCTTACAAGTTGTCAGATTGCGGAAAGCGCCCTGTCCAGATCGCGCACGATGTCGTCGACATCTTCGATGCCCACGCAAAGTCGGATCGAGCCGCCAAAAATGCCGGCGGCTTCGCGCTTCTCCCGCGGAACAGTGGTGTGGGTGGTCGAAACAGGGTGCGTCACGAGCGTACGGGCATCCCCGACATTCGAAACGTGATACATCAGGTCGACATTCTGGATGAATTTCCGCCCGGCCTGCTCGTCCTCAACCTCGAACATGACCATCGCGCCGTGTCCGTATGCGGGATTGAGTGTCTGGTCGACAGTTTCCTGATCGGCTCCTTCGAACAGCCCCGGGTAGAAGACGCGGCGCACTTTTGGATGCGCCTTAAGCACGTCGGCCACGATCCTGGCGTTTGCGCAGTGCTGTTTCATTCGAAGGGGCAGCGTTTCAAGGCCTTGGATCAGCTGAAAGCTCGCAAAAGGGGCAATGGCCGCGCCAGTATCGCGCAACCAGGTCATGCGAGCCTTCAGAAGAACCTCGCTTTTTCCGAGATCGTCGACATCTTGCAGCGCGTTGCGCCAGATGATCCCGCCATGCGCCTCGTCAGGACTGTTGAACAAGGGAAAGCGCGAGGCGCCCCGGTAGCTGAACTTGCCGTTGTCAACGATCAGACCGCCCAGCGTCGTGCCATGCCCGCATATGTATTTCGTAGCGGAGTAGGTCGTAATCGCAGCACCGAGATCTGACGGCCGACATACCAGCGGGGTCGTCGTATTATCCACCACCAACGGAACGCCGTGCTTTCGGCCGATCTCAGCCAGCAGTTTGACCGGAAGGGGAATCAGGCAAGGATTTGAAATCACCTCTCCGAACAGGCAGATCGTGCGATCATCGATGGCATCTTCGAAGGTCTCGGGCCTTCGCGGGTCTGCCGTCCTGACGCTGATACCAAGACGCTTCAGCGTGTTATGGAGCAGATTCCACGTGTTGCCATAGAGATACGGAGAGGCGACGATATTGTCCCCCACTTCGCCGCTTGACAGGTTGACGATGGCAAGGAAGGTTGCCGCCTGACCTGATGCGACGGCGAGCGAGTCGCTCCCCATGTCGACCGCAGCGTACCTTCTTTCCAACGCGCGGGTCGTCGGATTGATGATCCTCGTATAGGTGAATCCATCAGCCTTGACGTTATAGACGTCCGCAATGTGATTCAGGTCGCCATCGAGTTCATAAGCCGTGTTCTGATAGATCGGCACTGCGACAGCTTTCGTCACCGGATCGCGTCGATAGCCCGCGTGCAGAACAGCAGTTTCGGCAGAGAATGGGAGCTGCGAGACCCTTGCGAAGGACGATGACATCTCGACGCCACGCTCGCAGGCCTGGCGGGTTGATGCCGTCCCCACGGATGAAGCCGGACCGGACCGAAAATATGTACGAAAGGCGCACCCCAACTGCTCGATCCAACTGGGCTGAATCTCGCCAATGCAGCCGACCCGAAAACTCCGCGTCGCAAGATGCAGCTTCGAGTAGATGTAAAGGTTGTGGGCCGCCAAGTGACGATATAGCCCATCGAATCCTGCCTGATCCGCGATTCCGGACGGCGCGCTGAACGCGACGCAGACCGGCGACTGCAAGTCGGCGGACAGTAGCGGAGACACTACCCCTTCGAGTTCTTGGACGAGATTGTCTCTGACCTTCTCATACCTGCGGCGCCTGGCATCAATGCCTTCCCCCTGCAGAATCTCCAAGGCCTTCGTTGTTGCCTGAACGATGTGGGTCGGTGGGGTCGACCGCCACTCACCGGTGCGCTCGAGCGAGAGCCATTGATCTCTCACGTCGAGCACAAATGACCTTGGTTCTTGAACCGCTTTTTTGAGCAGCTCGCGAGACGCGATGACAAAAGCTACTCCTGGCGGCCCCTCGATACACTTATTGCTCGACGTCACCAGGATGTCCGGCCCGCCACGGCTTAGGTCGATGTCAATCGCGCCAAAAGAGCTCATGCCGTCGACGATCGTCTTGACACCACGCCGCCTCGCCTCCTCTATGATCGCGTCAATCGGATTGACGATTCCGGTCGTCGTCTCGCAATGCACGAGACATAGGTGAGTAACGCCGGGATTTCGGCTCAGCTGCTCGGCAACTTCCTGGGGGTCCAGGGGCTCGGTAGCTCGCTTGACAAGCTTCAGCGCTTCGACGCCCCACAGCCGCAGAATCTTGAAAATGCGCTCGCCATAGATGCCGTTTATGCAAACGAGCGGCTTGTCGTCCCTGGACACGAATGAAGAGAGCGCAGCTTCCATTGCAAAGGAGCCGCCTCCCTGAATAGGGACCACCGAATAGTCCTCGACACGTCCCAGCAGGTTGAGCATCAGCCGCCTCATTCGGGCGGTCACTTCCTTGAATTCGCAATCGCGCGATGCGAGGTCGAGCTGCATCTGGCTCCTGACCGCCAGCGACAGCGACAATGGACCAGGCGTCAGCAGCGAACGTTGTCTAGTCACACCAATTCCCCTTAAACCGTATTCGTCGATGGATCTGAATCGCGATGATGCGCCCTCACCCCCTTGGGCGCAGGTTTTCTCGGTTCATCTGCTGCTGGGAGAAACACCATAGGCGCAGGCGAGCTTCGCAGCGGCCCATCACATCATGCATGCAAGGATTTGAGCGCCGTCGCATTGCCAGCTAGGCGTCGATCGGCTTACGCCCAACCTGTGTATTCAGGCGAACGTCGAGGTTCGGAACCATCGTGCACGTCAGGCCATCGCGTGCGGATATCAATCCGCGCGTGATGGACATGATGCGCGCCGTTGCTGATGAGCCTGATCCTGCGTGAGCCTGACACTTGAGACATTCGCATACTGCCACTCGTTGGATAATTCGGGACGTTGACGACCTTTGCCGCTTATTTTCAGATCGTACAACTTGACGTTAGGTGCGTTTCAACCCTCTCCCGAAATCTTCTCGCGTGAGTTTTTTCTGACGTGCACCTTCACTAGGAGCGATAAGCCGACTCAGGCGGCTGAGCGAAGTGATCGGCAGCAAGCTAGCTCGGGGTTTTCATAGTCTGACGTCAGGATCGTCCCGGCACTCAATCATCACGGCGGTAGGTAACTGTGGTTGACGGCTGATCCGGAGTGCCGCCGCCCAGCGGTGAGCCGCAGAGAGCTCGAATGCTCAACCGCGGAGGAGCTCAACGGCGTCGCGGCTAAACGATCGTGCCCTGTGCCATGAGGCGCTCGAGTTCGACGGATAGCTCCTTCGAGCCGTTCTGTGCGCGTTGGCTCTTCTGCCAGATCTGCCAGATGTCGAGCGCACTCTCGATCCGGTCTGCCACGTCCTCAAGGTCCAGCTCGAGGCCAGTGTCGATTATGCTCGATACAGAGCGTCGAAATGCCAGAAACCGCGCCAGCGATAGCCTTGCCCTTTGGGAAGCGGCCTTGGGTCGGGTCTTCCCGCGAGAACTGAAGCCATCAAGCTGCAGGCTCATTGAGGAGGTGAGCGGTCCGGCATGAATTAGGTGGGGGCGCGACCGGCGTCGCCAGCCTTTCCCGCGGATTTCCCATCGTTCCCTGCCGGCCCGCTCCGTGCAGACATGTTCACAGCCAGCCGCGCGGACGGACCTTTGAAGCTCGTGCGCACGCGAGGGCTACGGCCAAAACTGTAGACAGCGCCCCGAGGGCAGACCTGGCGCCGAGAGCCGGGACGGGCTGCTCCTGCTTCCAGGTCAATGTACTGGGAAACAATTGTGGCCCGCCGGATGCGGCGAGACCCGGAGGAACGAATTTCCCCTCGTCGTGCGCAAGGGATCAAAGCTGGATGGCCGAGACGCCGGCAGCTCGGTTACGAGACCCTTGGCGTGGCGCCGGCCGGGCGCGCGGGAAATGGCGTCAAGCGAGAACTCAGGCTATTGGAAGTCGGACTTCCTCTCTGGCCTTTGTTCTGGCGTCGTAGATTCTGACTTGAAGCATGGGACGTCGCTTCTTGAGCTCCTGCGCTCCTGCAAAGGCTCCGTCTCTGGTCGCGAATTCGGTTTTCAATTGACCGTCGATTTCGAGCACATAACCAGAAGAGGGCAATCGACGTGTGGACGCGACCATTTTGTTCCTTTGGAGCATGAGTCTGATTGACGCCTGTGCTTAACCCGAGTCGCCGTGGCCCGGCCAGCGGGTTAATGAGAGGCATTTCCTGCTATCGATGATGCGATCCGAGGTGACAGGTTTGACGAACACTAACCGCCAAGAATTGCGCGAGCCATCAAAACATCGATCACGGCCTGGGCCATTTGCTCGGGTGTTTGCTCCACGGTCCTGAGATGAATTTCGGGTCTTATCGGCGCTTCGTAGGACGCATCGATGCCGGTGAAGTTCTTGATCTTACCGGACTTCGCCTTCGAATAAAGACCTTTGGGATCGCGCCGCGCGCATTCTTCGATTGGCGTATCGACAAAGACTTCGACAAACTCCTCCTTGCTGACCAGACTGCGCACCATGTCTCGTTCGGCCCTGTGGGGCGAGATGAACGAACAAATTACGATCAAGCCACTGTCCGCCATCAACTTGGCAACTTCCCCGGCGCGCCGAATGTTTTCCATTCGATCGACCTCGGAGAAGCCGAGGTCCGCGTTTAATCCGTGCCGCAGGTTGTCCCCATCCAACAGCATTGCATGGCGGAACATTGCAAACAGCTTTTGATCGACGATGTTGGCAATCGTCGATTTTCCCGCGCCTGACAGGCCGGTGAACCAAATGATGCAAGGCTTCTGGTTCTTGAGGTCGGCCCGCTCCTTGCGTCCCACCGCAACGGGTTGCCAAACGATATTGCCAGCCCGCCGCAATGGACGTGCGATCATTCCGGCCGCGACCGTACGGTTGGTATAACGATCGATGGCGATAAATGATCCGGTCTTGCGATTGACCTCGTAAGGATCGAACGCCGCAGGCAAGGCGGTTGAGATATTGCAAAAACCGATCTCGTTAAGGCCAAGCGTCCCGGCTGCCAGGTGCTTTCGTGTATTGACGTCGATCCGATGATTGATCGCAGTAATGCTACCTGCTGTGGTCTGCGATCCGATGCGCAGAATGTAATGGCGCCCCACCACGAGCTGGTCCTCATCCATCCAGATCAGATGAGCGGCGAATTGGTCGGCGAGCTCCGGCCGCTCGGCCGGACGTGCCAGGAGATCGCCGCGGCTGATATCGATTTCGTCTTCAACGGTAATCGTGATTGCATCGCCGGCTTCGGCGCAGGACAGATCACCGCCCTGCGTCACAATCCGCCTGACCCGTGTGGTCCGTCCAGACGCTGCGACGACGATGTCGTCTCCCACCGAGATGCTTCCGGAAGCCACGGATCCGGCGTAACCGCGGAAATCCAGGTCCGGCCGGTTCACCCACTGCACCGGAAAACGGAAGGCATGCCCGGAGCTGTCGGACTGGATATCAATACTCTCCAACTGGCCGAGCAGGCAGGGACCATGGTACCAGCGAGTGTTGCCGGATCGGTTGACGACATTGTCGCCGTGCCTGGCAGAGATCGGGATCGGAACGATCGAGTCGAACCCAAGATCGCTGGCAAAGGCAACATAGTCGGCGACGATCCGATCAAAGGTCGCTTTGCTGTAGTTGACGAGGTCGATCTTGTTCACCGCCAGGACGAGATGGCGAATACCAAGGAGCGAACAGATGAACGAGTGGCGCTTGGTTTGGACCAGCACCCCCTTGCGGGCATCGATGAGGATGATAGCGAGCTGGGCATTCGAGGCGCCCGTTGCCATGTTGCGAGTATACTGCTCGTGGCCGGGCGTATCGGCCACCATGAACGAGCGCCGTTCCGTCGCAAAGAAACGATAGGCCACATCGATCGTGATGCCCTGCTCTCGTTCGGCCTCAAGCCCGTCGACGAGCAGCGCGAAATCGATCTCACGGCCGGTCGTGCCGTGCTTGGCGCTGTCCCGTTCCAGCACCGTCAGCTGATCCTTGTAGATCATCTTGCTGTCATGCAGCAGCCGGCCGATCAGCGTCGACTTCCCATCGTCCACCGAACCGCACGTGATGAATCGCAGCTGATCCATTGGCTTGGCCTGGACAGATTCCGTTATCGGTTTGGCAAGCATCAAAAGTAGCCTTCCCGCTTCTTCTTCTCCATCGAAGCGGCTTCATCGACATCAATCAGGCGCCCCTGACGCTCCGACACCGTCGCAGTCTGCATCTCTGCGACGATGTCTTCGATCGTCGTTGCGTCGGATTCGATAGCCCCGCTCAACGGATAGCATCCTAGCGTGCGGAAACGGATCATCCGCATTTGCGGCGTCTCGCCAGACAGAAGCGGCAATCGCTTGTCGTCGATCATGATCGTTGCGCCATTTCGACGCACGATCGGTCTTTGCTTTGCGAAATAGAGTGGGACGACCGGAATCTTCTCGCACATGATGTATTCCCACACGTCGAGCTCAGTCCAGTTCGACATTGCAAAAACGCGCATGGTTTCGCCCAGGCGAATCCGCGTGTTGAACAGGTTCCAGAGCTCCGGCCGCTGGTTGCGGGGGTCCCATACGTGCCCGGCCGAACGGAAGGAGAGAATCCGCTCTTTTGCGCGGCTCTTTTCCTCATCACGGCGCGCGCCGCCAAAGGCAGCATCAAATTCGTGAAGGTCCAGCGCCTGCTTCAGGGCGTCGGTCTTCATCACCTGGGTATGAAGCGCGGAGCCGGAATCGATCGGATTGATCCCGCGCTCGATGCCCTCCTCGTTCACATGGACGATCAGGTCGAGGCCGAGGCGCTTGGCTGTCGCGTCCCGGAAGCTAATCATCTCGCGAAACTTCCAGGTCGTGTCGACGTGAAGCAGGGGAAAAGGCAGCTTTGCGGGATAGAAGGCCTTGATCGCAATGTGCAGCATCACGCTCGAGTCTTTTCCGATCGAGTAAAGCATGACCGGCTTTTTGAACTCGGCGACCACGTCACGCATGATTTCGATCGATTCAGCCTCGAGACGGCGCAGATGTTTCGGCAGCATGTGTCTTCTACGATGCGGGATCGCTAGTTCGTTCAGTACCGCGTTTGCCTTGCGATAGGCCCGACAGGCGTTGCAGCGATCGGCGCCTGCCATAGCGCATCGGCGTCCACCGGGTCAAACAGCGGATAGCGCGCAATCCTTCGTCGGCGCCTGCCAGCATCCGAGCGAAGCGCGGCTGGACACGCGAGCCGGTGGACTTACTTCCGCTTGCCAGCTAGACAACGAGCTCGATAAGGCAGGCAGCACATTCTGACCATAATCCTGGGAGGGTCATCGCTCATGATTGCTGCGTCCCTCCTTGAGCCGCACAATCTCGTCCCGCAGCGCCTCGATAACGGCGTCGCGATGCCGAACGGCCTCTTGCTGGGCACCTCGATCCGATTCCGAGGCCAAGAGTGCCATGCGCAACTGGGCCGCCATCGAACTCGTCAGCTCCTGACTTTGGTCGAAGTCGGTTCCGGATAGATGCTGCGCATCGTGCCCTGTGGACGCATTTGCTGTGGAGCAAGAGTTCTCGATTGGCTGCCGAATCCCAGGGGTCGGCTTACCGGGGTTGGCTGGAATGTTCGACCATGCCCGTTCCCTGCTGAGGCGCAGATCCCACCACATTCGAAATATCTGACGATAGAGCTCGGTGACCTCGCGCCCTTTATCAACCACTCCGGCTTGTTGTGCGTGCCGCAATTCCGCTCCATATCCGAGCTGTATCATCAGCTCGACGCCGATCAGATCGGTTATCGTTTGCATCTCTTCGATACCCAATTGGACTTGCCACGCGTCGACAGACTTCTCATCGACGGTCCTTCTTTCAAGGATTTTCCGATCTCCAAAGCTGCTGGAGTGAAGATAATCGGCCCGAGCCGTCGACGTAGCTGCAGTGTCTTTTGGATCACAGCCAAGGCCAGCGATGAGACGCTGAATTTCCCCCTCCGGACACGCCGCCAGACGTTCGTACTGCACCACCATCGTCTGCCGGCGATCGCGGTGCGCAGCGAGTTTGGGCAGGCCGAGAACCAGATCAGCAAGCGAAGAGGCAATAACGTCAGGCAGGCGGAGCATGAGATCAGCAAGCGAGGACACGCTGACCGAATGGGACCTTTGCGCCTGAAGGGGGATTCCCCAAGTCGACTTCAGGGATGCGGCAATGGCGTAGGGATTGCGCATCAGAAGAATATGCGGCGCTTCAGGATAAAGAAGATCCAAATAGTCGAGCACCATCCAGTAGCGTGGTGTCTTGTCCACGATGATGCGCTTGCCCGCCGAGGACAGATACGCACCGTACGCCGCATCCGCAAAGGCACGGCTGACCGCAGCGCGATCGATCCGGCCCAAGAACTCGGAAGTTGCCGTTTCGATCAGAGATCTTCCGGCCGGGTGACGATGGTCCACCCTGCCAAACGCCTCAAGAGCCAGCATGAGCCAAGGCTCTGGTGGAGCTGTAATTTCCGGATGCTGTTGGAGCAAATGCGCCAACAGCGTCGTTCCGGATCGTGGAAGGCCGAGCAGAAAGCAGACCGTGGCCCCGCGGTTTGCATCCTGGCTCACGATATCGCTCCCGATGTGCTCGAGGAAAGCGAACCCCGGACCACACACTTGTTCGCTCGAGGACGACGGCGGCCGAGCAATTTCCCATCGGCCGATCGCTCGCGACACTTTGCCATACCAGGAGGGAGGCGCCTGCAATTCATGGTCTGAATCTGTCGAATCGATGAATTCGCGCAAGCTTTTTTGGCAATTGCAATCGGCAGTTTGCGAGTACTCGCAAGGCTAGTTGCGACCAAAAGCCAGCTCAACTATACGAAGGCAAGCTGCCAATATGGAATCGGATGACAAGACTATACTGCGGTCTATCGGGTAACCCCCACACAACACTGCTGGTGAAATGCGTGAAGCGACGACACTAGCCCCCGGCAACCGAGCGTCAACACGTAGCGTCTCGGCTTCGGATGCAATTTGCATTGGCTTCGATGATAGCCCACCGGCGGACCTCGTTGTTGAACTTGCCTTGTCGCTTATCGATTGCTTTCTGCACAATCGGCCCGATCTCATCGCCGCTGATGGTCTGCGCCCAACAGCTCGCGGTGCTGGACATTGCAGTCCGACCGCGTGGAAAGAGCAAGTCGTATCCTTTAATCAGACGGAAAGCGACGCGTCGAGATTTCGCGACACGCGGCGCAGATGTTCTAACGTTCCTCGCTCGAGACTTTGACAGCTCGATGATACGGCAAAGGAGTGAGCAAGCCGGCGAGTAGCCAATGAAGCAGACCATGGACGTCTCGTTGCTAGGGGCATCAATCTTACCGGCGTGTGGGATCGACCTCGACAAAGCCGCCCGTGGATGCCCCTGGTTCGTCAAGACAATGAGCGCGGTGTTGCCGCAACTGCTCCGGCCAGCTCATGATTGGCACACTCCCCTTTCGTCCGTACCGTACCAAGTATTTGATTTGGCTGCTCTTACGAAGTTGTCGTCACTTCTCATTCGCGCTAAGGGAAGCTGGTAAAGGATGGAACCAGAGCTTCGATGCCGCCGGATTTGCTTGGCCCAGCAAACGCGCTTGGCAGTATCTCTACCGACGAACTGGAGACGATCCGGCCGTTCGTCTGGGAGATCAGATCGATCAGTGCATGTCTCGAAGAGCTTGCGAGATTTCGAGCCGACGTCCTTGGCATCACCGGGCCGCAGTGGATGATCCTGATGGCCGTGGCCTATTTAGGGAAAGAGAATGGTGTCCCCGTCAACATGGTGTCAAAGTTGATGCACGTCGATCCTTCCTTCGTCACGACCCATTCAAAGCTGCTCGAGAAAAATGGATTCCTGCGGCGTAAGCACTGCGCAAGCGACGCTCGGGTCGTGCAGATGACGCTGACAGCCAAAACTCGTAAACGTCTGGCATCTTTGGCACCGCAGGAAGCACTGGATGAGTTCGCTTCTGATGAATTCGGGGTTAACGGATCAAGCGAGTTCATTGCCAAGCTGGCCGCAATCAGGCGTCGTCTGGAGAAGGTCTACCGCGAGAGCGGTTGTGGCCTTCCGAAGACCAAACGCACGTCCGTCAGAAATGATGCCACGTAGCCATGTCTACGCTTCCAGTCTTCGAGTGTTCCTTGAAGCACCGCGGACGAAGGTGGTTGTGGTCCGTGCATACCGACGAGGGCAAGCAGATGATGGCCGGCTCAGGGCGCAGCCGCTCGGCCGCCAGATATCAGGCCAACCGAGCGCTGTTTTTATTGTTGCTGAGCGCGCCGTATCGTTCCGAAGCTCGAGCTCACCAGCATGCTGGGCGGCGCACTTTTGCGCCCAAATGATCTTCGAGGAACGCCCCACTCGCAAGGTTGTTTCCATCGGCTAACCCGTGGGCCCATGACTGCGCCACGTCCCAATTTTTGCAGAATCCACTTTCAGGCCATAATGACGACCTTCTCAACTGTGGTCAGCCAGGGGGCCATCGCAGTAACAACGAGCTGGTTGCGAGCCGCCCCTGACGAAAGCTGAACATTCTCGAGCGGTTTCGGGCCGTCCGTCGTACAGACCTCGATGTTGCGGGAGCTGAATCTCGCGCTTAAGCAAATCGCGCAGAGCTGGCGTAGATCTGCAGGCTCATGTGACTTAGCGAGTCACTAATTTTGCCGAGATATAGCCACAAAGCGCGTTCCAAAAATCTCATCGAAGATGCCGGACGCTCGAGGCCGCTCCGCCATCGCCAAGCTCCAACCAGACCGTGGCGTGAGAAGCCCATCTTCATCTGGAAATTGATCGTCGCTCGAACCTACGAAGATCTTTGACGCGCCGCCGATCGCGGACACACACGCTCTGCCTTGTGTTGGAGAAGCTCCTTGTCGAGGTAACCGACCGTAACGTCGTAGGTGGGAAGCTCTCCTCTGATCAGCCAGCTGAGGACTCCGGGACCTCATCAAAGCTGATCGGCTGCAGAACCAAGCGGCCAGTCCTCTGGCAGGTACACGCCGAGGAGCAGACCAGTCGTTCGTCGGACCAGGAATGCAGACTGTACTCACTGAGCTCGCTGGATTCGATCACCACACTTTATAAAGGTCCGACAATGCTACGTTCTCGGACAGCAGCATCAATCGCGGCGCTGAAATCGATAGGAAATTACCCGGGCTCGAAGTTGGTTGATCAACGGTTGGGCCGAACCACCTGTTGCGACACAATCCAACAGCCAATAAGGGCGGCCCGGGAGCCGCCCTACTGTAGCAATCAACAGCGCAGCCCAATTAGCTACCGCTGATGTCCCAGTCCGATTCCGAGATGTAAGGCCTTCTGGCGTAGCGCACCGACAGAGCGTTTGGTCATTTTTGATATTTTTGTGACCGGGGTCCGAGCCTTTGAATGGACCTTGAGTTCTTTGATATCTGCCTTAGTCCACTCGCGCCGCTTAACGCGTTTCTTGGTTGCTTTTTTCACAATGAATGCTCCTTTTGAGAGGAGCGGCTTCTAACATAGTTTTTTCACAGCGACGACCGTAAAAAGGAGGCAAGCATAGACCTCGCGCAAAGGTGCAAGGCTCTGTCATGTGTTCTGAAGCAATGGCTACAGCGCCTTCCCAGTTGTTGGTTTCGTGGAGGTTTTCGTATCGAGAAATTTGGCCACGAATTGGCGAATCCAGTCTCCTAATTGACACATCGTCGTTGGAACCCAGCAGGTTGTTACAAGTCTTTGAAACACCATGAGAAAGCGAATTGCGATTAGTCAGAGAGCTTCAGGTAGGGTCGAGATTTGTATCCAGCTCAGAGGAATCAGGCATTGAATCCGGCAGACACCGTCGCGCTCTCATACTATGGTCATCGATAGCGAGCGGGCTACTAAGCAACCGTGGCTGATCACGGCGCGTTGCCGCCATCAACAGGCTGCTAGCCGTCCGACTTTCGCCTGTCCCACAGTTGCGGCGGTAGACCGCCTGGACGGGCGAGCTAGTACTCGCGTCGACGCCCGCTTCCACAAATGCGCTGGTCCATTGGCACTATTTGGACCGGCACCGGGGCCGATCGGGCTCCTCATCGGCGATGGCGCGCCAGGCCGCGCCGTCGAGATCGTCATACTGGCCGCTCTTCAGCGACCACAGAAAGCCAAGCAGGCCGAGGAAGCCGAGTGAAAGAGCGAGCGGAACCAGATAGATCAGGACTTCCATCAGAGGGCCTCGCCCCTTCGCGCCCGCAACGCGTTAAGCATGACCAGTACCGACGAGCATGACATCGCCGCGGCGGCAATCAGCGGCGTCACCAAGCCGGCGATCGCAACGGGCACGGCCAGGACGTTGTAGACGACAGCAAGACAGAGATTCTGCTGCATCAGCCGCAGCGCCCCGCGCGAGGCAATGACCGCCATCATCACCGGCCCGAGACGCTCACCGAGGAAGACCGCATCAGCGATCGCCTGGCTCATATGGGTGGCGGTGACAGGCGACATCGAGGCATGGGCTGCTGCGAGCGCGGGCGCGTCGTTCAAGCCATCGCCGACCATCAACACCTTGTATCCCCTGCTCGTCAGATCTTCGACCCGGGCGACCTTGTCCGTCGGCGAGACGTTGGCCCGCCACTCTTGAATGCCAAGCGCCTCGGCCGCCCGCCGAACAGCCGGCTCGCGATCCCCGGAAACGATCTCCACCATGATGCCAAGGCGTGCGAGGCTTGTGACAACCGCGACCGCGTCCGGCCGCATCCTTTGCCTGATGGCAAAGATATGCCTCGCCTCGCCGCGGCTGAACGCGACGACTGAGGCCTCGGGATCATGGCACAGGATCTCGTCAGCGAGGCTGTCAGCGCCGCAGAACGAGGGGCGGCCCAGCCGGATCGGCGCGCCCTCATAGTAACCGCGGACGCCCCGTCCCGGCTCCTCTTCGATATCGGCCAGCGGCTCGTTTGTGCCGGCAGCACGTGCCAGGGCGGCGGCGACCGGATGGCGGCTCGACAGCGCTAGCCGGCCCGCCAATTTGACGACATCCTCGGGAATGCCGGCGAGATTGGCGACATCGAGTTCAGGCAGCGTCAGCGTCCCGGTTTTGTCGAAGATCACCCGATCCACCTCGGCGATACGCTCGATTGCATCCCCGGCATTGAGCAGCACGCCGGAACGGAACAGTGCGCCGGCGGCCACCGTCTGCACTGCGGGGATAGCCAGACCCAGCGCGCAGGGGCAGGTGATGATCAAGACTGCGATCGCCGTGACCACCGAATCATGAAAGGTGGCGCCAGAGGCAAGCCAACCCAGCATGGTCAGGAAGGCCGTGATGTGAACGATCGGCGCATAGAGCCGCGACGCGCGCTCGGCGAGGCGCAGATAGCGCGAGCGCGCTTGCAGGGCATGATCGAGCAGCCTGGAAATCTCAGCAAGCAGTGTGCCGTCCGAGGCCGCCGCCGCACGGACGCGCAGGGTGCCGGACCGTACCAATGTGCCGGCGAACACCGCGCTGCCGGGCGTCGCGATCGCCGGCAAAGTCTCGCCGGTAATAAGGCTTTGATCGACCTCGGAGCTTCCCTCGATCACGTTGCCGTCGACTGTACAGCATTCGCCGGGGCGCACCAGCACGATGTCCCCCGGTTTGATCGCCGCCACCGGAACGGTTCTGATCTCGGTCGGGCTAATGAACTTCGCCGCAGTCTCCGCCTTGAGTGCTGCAAGGTTGCTGGCGAAGGCGCGGGTGCGCCGCCTCATGTTCTGGTCGAGATAGCGACCTGCGAGCAGAAAGGCGATCAACATGATCGCCGCATCGAAATAGGCGTGCTCGGCATGAGCGATGGTCTCGATCACCGACGTCGCCAGGGCGAGCAGAATGCCGATGCTGATCGGAACGTCCATATTGGTTCCGCGCGCCCGCAGCACGGCAAAAGCGGAAGAGAAGAATGGTTGCGCACAATAAGCCGCGGCCGGCAGGACGATCAGCGCGGAGAGCCAATGAAAGAAGTCGCGCTGTTCCGGCAGCATGTCCGAGACATTTCCGGACCAGACCGGGATCGACAGCATCATCACGTTCATCGCGGCAAAGGCGGCGACGCCCAGCCGCCGCAGCAAGTCCTGCGCCCGCTCCGCCTCCAGCGTCTCCGCATTGTCCCGCTGGAACGGATATGCCCTATAGCCTAAATCGGCGAGCCGCTTGACAAATAGTGCTGGATCGAGGGCTCCGGCGTTCCACTCGAGCGCGAGCCGATTGTCGGTGAGGTTCACGCGTGCCGAGGTCACATCTGGGATGCTCGACAGATCGCGCTCGATCTTGCCCATGCAGCCCGCGCAACTGATCCCCTCCACCGCAAGGTCGAGCTGGAGGCGGCCCGAGCCTGTCCTCTTCAGAAAGTGAGAAAAATCGATGTCGGACTGCATGTGCACACGCTCTCAATTCAGGACGATGCGGTTCTTCGAAAGAAACATGCGGCGGCCGTCATCGTCGCCCTCGATCACGAGATCCCACTGCCCGACAGCGACGCCCGAGGCGCTGCCGCGGTAGATACCAGCATTGGCCTGCGAGACATCAATCGCCCGATCGGCCCGGCGGTCGACCGGGCGCTCCAGGCGGGCCACGAAATTCATTCCGGCGAGAGGCGCACCTAGGCGGTCGCGCGCCTCGATCGCAAGCTCAGCTTCACCATCCGACTGCCGGTGGATATATACTTGCACCTGCCAGTTTCGCTCGTTCTGCTGCCGTGCCGCGATGATCTCGCGCTGATAGGCAAGGCTCGCACGATAGGCGCTGTCAACCTCCGTCCCCGGCAGCGTCATGATGGCAAAACGCATCATGACCAGATTGGCGCCAATCACGACCGAAAAGAACGCGAGAATCGCGATCAGGACGAAGCGCCCGGTAATGGGCCGCGTGACTTGATTTGATGCGGTCATGGTCACATCCCGTCAGTGATCGTCAGGGGAGAACGAAATGATCCGATGCGGAGGCGACCTCGCCGAGGCCAAGGTCGGTGACCCGAAACCTCACCGGCATCGAGCGTTCTGCCATGCCGTCAACCGGCGCTGTCAACAGCACACGCAGTTCTGTCGTCGTATCGCGAGCCAGGACGATCATCGGCCGATCCACGGTCACCGAATCGGCGCCGACGACGTGGACGGACGTCTTGGGCGGCCCATCGATGTCGATCGCGATCACCCGATCGAAGTCGCGCCTGTTGAGCAAACGCACGGTGTAGGCGTTGCGAATCGATCCATCGCTGAGCCTGACAGCCATGGGATTACGATCATGCAGAACGCTGAGATCAAGTAGCGTTCTGGATAACAACTCATAGACCATCACCGCGCAGATGACCGTGATCAAAAAGGCATAAACGAGCGTGCGCGGGCGTACCGGCTTGAACAGCTCCGGCTTGCCGTCCATCCGCCGGCGGATATTGATGTCGTTGTCGTAACCGATCAGGCCGGTTTTGCGCCCGATCTTCTTCATGACGGCATTGCAGGCATCGATGCACAGCCCGCACTGGATGCAGCCCAGCTGGGCGCCATTTCGTATATCGATCCCGGTCGGACAGACCGCCGCGCATTGATTACAATCGATGCAGTCTCCGACCCTTTCGCCGCGTGCGCGCAGATCGAATGATTTCTTCAATGAGCAGCGCTGCTCGCCGCGGTCGCATTTGTAGGTGACATTGAGGGCCCATTCGTCGGTGAGCGCGGCCTGGATGCGCGGCCACGGGCACATATAAACGCAAACCTGCTCGCGCATGTAGCCAGCCAGCAGATATGTCGAAGCGGTCAGGATCCCAATCCAGATATAGGCGATTGCGGGCGCTTGGAACGTTGCCAGATCGTGCACCAAGGTCGGCGCGTCGGCGAAGTAGAGCACCCAGGCGCCACCCGTCCACCAGGCAATCATCAACCAGATTGCGTGCTTCGCCACGCACTTTGCCGCGCGCCCTGCTGTCATTTGGCGTGCGGCGGCCTTCAGCCGCTCGCGACGGTCGCCCTCGACCCAGCGCTCGACCGCATAGAACAGGTCGGTCCAGACCGTCTGCGGGCAGAGATAACCGCACCAAATCCGCCCGCCGAGCGCGTTCATCAAGAACAGCACCATGGCAGCAAGCACGAGCAAACCGGTGAAGTAATAGAGCTCTTGCGGCCACAGTTCGATAAAGAAGAAGTAGAACCGCCGGTTTGGAAAATCGAGCAACACCGCCTGGTCGGGAGCGCCGAGGCCACGATGCCAACGCACGAAGGGCAGCAGATAGTAGATGCCCAGACACACGACCATCAGCCGCCATTTGATCGTACGGAAAGTACCGCGGACGCTCTGCGGATAGACCTTCCTATGGGCTGCATAGAGGGGTCCATCCTCGTCGATCACCGGCTCATCGAGCGAAACGGTCTTGTTTACGGCGGGCTTCATGACCGACCTTACATCGGGCGCGGATGGCTCGCGTTGATCCTGGGTCACCGGCGCGCAGGTTTTGCGGCGCATCTCGCCTATTGTCCGCCGCCGAGCGAATGGACATAGACGGCAAGCGCCCTGACTGTAATGGGATCGAGCCGCCCGCTCCAAGCCGGCATGATGCCGGCGCGGCCATAGCTGATAGTCTCGACCAGCGTGTCCTCGTCCGAACCGTACAGCCAAATCCGGTCAGTCAGATTCGGTGCGCCGAGTGCCTGATTGCCTTTGGCGTTCTCGCCATGACAGACCGCGCAATTCTCGGCAAAGATCTTGGTGCCGGCCGCAGCATCGAACTCGGCTGCCGTGGTCAGGCCTGACAGCGATCGCACGTAGTTTGCTACGGTGACAATCTCGGTTTTCGTGAGGATGCCGTCGCGGCCAAAGGCCAGCATTTGTCCCTCATGCGCCTGGGCATGCCCGGAACGTGCGCCGAACTGGATGGTCTGCAGGATCTGGTCGAGCGATCCGCCCCATAACCAATCATCGTCATTGAGATTCGGATATCCCTTGGCACCCGCGCCACCGCTCCCATGGCATGGCGCACAATTGTCCGCGAACACCGTCCTGCCGCGCGCGCGGGCCAACCCCAGCAGGGCCGGATCCTTCTCGATCTCGGTAAGAGACGCTTTGCCCAGCACGGCCATCTTCTCGCCGCGCAGCTTCTCAAGACCTGCAAGGTCGTTGACGACGCTGGCGCGGGTCGAATAATCAAACACGCCTGTCGTGTAGCTTGAGAGGAGCGGCCATGCCGGATAAACGACCCAGTAGCCCATCGCCCAAAGGATCGTGGCGTAGAAGCTCAGAATCCACCAGCGCGGCAGCGGCGTGTTGAGTTCCTTTATACCATCCCATTCGTGCCCCGTCGTGGAGCGGCCGGAGATGTGGTCGATGTCGTTGTGCTCGGTCATGATCTGTCAGTCCCGGCGCAGCGGCATGCGCGCCGCAGAATCAAAACGCTTCTTGTTGCGAGGCCACAGCGCGTAAACGACGATGGCCATGAAGATGCCGACGAACAGCGGCGTCCAGACCGTCACCACGAAGCTCGATGCCAGGTTCTCGATGGAAATAACGGCTTTCATCAGAGGATCCTTCAGCGCAGATTGGCTTTTTCGTCGTAGAGCTTGAAATCGATCAACGTGCCGAGCATCTGCAGGTAGGCGACGAGCGCATCGAGTTCAGTCGGATTGCCGGCCCTGCCGTCGAAATTGCGCACAGCGGCCTTCGGATAGCGCTTCTGGAACGATTCGACGTTCGCGCTGTCAGGATCGAGCTGCGTCTTCAGGTCGACGACAGCGTTCTTGATCTGGTCCTCGCTATAGGGGACGCCGATCGCCCGATTGGTGCGCAGATGTGCGACCACGTCGGTCAGGTCGACCTCGGTGTTCGCCAGCGACGGGTAGCCCGGCATCACCGATTGCGGCACGATGGCGCGCGGATTGGTCAAATGCGTGACGTGCCATTCATCGGAATATTTCCCGCCAACACGTGCGAGGTCCGGGCCGGTCCGCTTCGAGCCCCATTGAAACGGATGGTCATACATGCTCTCAGCGGCCAGCGAGTAATGCCCGTAGCGCTCGACCTCGTCGCGTAATGGCCTGATCATCTGCGAGTGGCAGACATAGCATCCCTCGCGTACGTAGATGTTGCGGCCGGCGAGCTCGAGCGGCGTATACGGCCGCACGCCGTCCACCGCCTCGATTGTGCTCTTAAGGTAGAACAACGGCGTGATCTCGACCAAGCCACCGATCGCTATCACGGCAAGGATGCCCGCGATCAAGATGATCGAGTTCTTCTCAAAGATCTTGTGTCGGTTCCAGAGCGACATGCGATGACCTATTCCGCGACCTGGAGCGCTCTAGCGTCCTGGACTTGATCGGCTTCCTGTGCATTCACCGTCATCCAGAGATTGGCGGCCATGATCAGCGCACCGATCAGGAACAGTGCGCCACCCGCGGCACGGATGATGTAAAAGGGATGCATGGCCTCGACCGACTCGATGAACGAGTATTCGAGGAAGCCGAGCGAGGTATAGGCGCGCCACATCAGCCCCTGCAGGATGCCGGACACCCACATTGCGGAGATGTAGAGCACGATGCCGATCGTGGCGATCCAGAAGTGCCAGTTGACGAGCTTGAGGCTATACAGCTGGCGATTCCAAAGCCAGGGAATCAGACAATACAGCGCGCCGAATGATATGAAGCCAACCCAGCCCAACGCGCCCGAGTGCACATGGCCGACCGTCCAATCCGTGTAATGACTGAGCGAGTTGACGACCTTGATTGCCATGGTGGGACCTTCAAATGTCGCCATGCCGTAAAAGGCAACCGAGACCACGAGCATACGAAGTACCGGGTCGGTGCGGAGCTTGTCCCAGGCGCCCGAGAGCGTCATCAGGCCGTTGATCATGCCGCCCCATGAGGGCATCCACAGCATGATCGAGAATGTCATGCCCAGCGTCTGCGTCCAGTCCGGCAGGGCGGTGTAGTGTAGATGGTGCGGTCCGGCCCAGATGTAGAGGAAGATCAGCGCCCAGAAGTGGATGATCGAGAGACGGTAAGAATAGACCGGCCGTTCGGCTCTTTTCGGAATGAAGTAGTACATGATCGCCAGGAAGCCGGCGGTCAGGAAGAAGCCGACCGCGTTATGGCCGTACCACCACTGAAACATGGCATCCTGCACGCCGCCCCAGGCAATGTAGGATTTCGAACCGAACACCGATACCGGTAATGCGGGATTGTTGCCAAGGTGGAGCACCGCAATGGTGACGATAAAGGCGAGATAGAACCAGTTGGCGACGAAGATATGCGGCTCCTTCCGTTTCAACAGCGTCGCCACGAACACAATGAGATAAGTGATCCAGACGATGGTGAGCCAGAGATCGGCGTACCACTCCGGCTCGGCATATTCCTTCGACTGGGTGACACCGAACAGATAGCCAGTGCCTGCGATCAGAATGAAGAAATTATAGCCAACGACCACAAACCATGGCGCAAGATCGCCAGCCAGGCGGGTGCGGCAGGTCTTCTGCACGACGTAGAACGAGGTCGCGATGAGCACGTTTCCGCCGAACGCAAAGATCACAGCCGATGTGTGCAACGGCCGGAGCCGACCAAAGCTCGCCCAAGGCAGATCAAAGTTCAGTGCAGGCCAGGCAAGTTGCGAGGCGATCAGCAGACCGATGGAAAAGCCCGCAATGCCCCAGAACATCGCAAGCACCGAGGCGAATTTGATCGGACCGAGATTGTAGTTCGCTCGGCCATTGATCTGCGCCGGCGGTAATTGCGCCGGCCGTTCATAGTAGCGATTGAGGATGACGCCCGCGGCGGTCAGACTGGCGGCGGAAGCCAGCAATGCGTGGAAGGTAAACGCAGAATCATGCCCCATCGCTCCGGCGAAAAAGAAGACGTAGGCAGAAACTGCAAATACCGACATCAGGCCTGCTTCACCCATCGTCGTGGATTTCGAGGCAAAGGATGGGCTTGTCATGGCTTGGCCTTCTTTGAAAGCGGGGATGCTTCGGGAACTGTTTCCGGCGAGCTAAGCGATTGGGTTCATCAATCGCAAGAGCGCTGCGGGAGGCCGTCATCGACCTCACGACCGAGCGCGCGCAGGGTTTGTTCGTTAGGGCAGTCTTTCAGCGGATTTCGATACTTCCCTGTTTGGAGGTTGGCGGCGCAACGGGCTTTGGCCTGACATAGGCCGCATACTCGCTGCAGATCGCGCAGGACGTCGCCATGGCGGGCGGCAAGCGCATGCTCGGAAAAACCGGCAAGTGCGAGGCGCTTGCTCAAGAGTTCGGGAGAGCCCGGACTTTGCGCCAGGGTTCGAAAAGCGGATGTAGACAGATTAAGCTCGCGCGCGATCGCATCGATGTCCTGCGGGCTCAAGCAAGCCAGCTCGGACGTCCGAGACAGGCTCGCTCGCAATCGGCTGAGCAAATTCCTAAACCGCCAAGGACGACCGATATGTGCAGGTTGGCTGACCATGTGTCATGTCCCTCGAAGCAGCCATAGCTGCTGGAGGCAGGTTTGTTTTTGACCTGCATCAAATGTAAGAGCAAATCGTTCGATCCGGATCGCCCTGCCCCGGGGGGCCGGCGAGACTGCGGCGAGGCCCATTTCGTGTTGCGGGCAACAGCGCCTGCCGCATTGGTGACAGCATCGCGAGCTCTTTCGAATCGATGCTCGGCGCGGTGTTTTACAAGATCGCGCTTGAACTCACGGATTGACGATCGCCATGAAATCCGCAAGGACCTGCGCTAGCCGAACTCAGGCTAGCCGCCCCATGCCGGGGGCAACGCAGGCGGGGCTCGAAGCTCCATCGCATCTGCGAAAATGGTCCAATCGCGGACACCTTTTTGCTTGCAGAAGTCGCTCTCTGCCTGCTGTGCAGCAGCACTCAGCGATGCGGCATCGACCTTGAACGCTGCCTGACAGGCACGATGCTCGTGGCCGGTATCGTCACAGACGGTCTTAATGAAGCGAACGTTAAATGAAGGCATGGCTACCCTCTTGCGGTGGGTTTGCTTATCCCTGCCTATTCTGCCATTAGCGCGCGGAGAGTATTTGATTTGTCTCAAGCAGCATCCAAAGTAATCGGTCACTTACCGTGACAGAGACTGTTCTGACGAGTGCTGGCGACCCGGCGATATCGTCAGCCAGACCTGGGTCCCCGTGATCGTGAGCAAATGGGGCGAACCGCCAATATCTCGCGTCTGACGACCCACCCTGCCGCCGCAATGGCAAAGCCGATGACCAGGCTCGCCGCAGCCAAGGTTTCGATAAGGCCAAGGTTCAGGGCTTCCGCGCCAAAGCCTATGGCTGCGATCAGCGCCGGCAAGGCCACCGACAATGCAAGGCGAGCAGTCACTAAGAGTCTCCTTTGCGCCTCTCGCATCATTGATGACACTTGTTGTCATGGTCCGATGCGCGTCCGGTGCGCTTCAACATTCGCATGATTGCCCCGCCCGTATTTTGACTCCCATCAACCCGGCCGCATCCGGGGTTTGTCGGGATCAAGGCGCGACACGAGGGATCGCCCGAACTGGAACATGTTTGGCCCCCTGTCCCGCTCGCGGCGAGCGGTACGCCGCCACTCGTTCTAGACGCATCGCTTTTTTTTGACCTGCGTCAATACTCCAGCGGCGGCCTACCGATAGAAACGATCTCCAGTCAAGGTCAGACATATGGCTCACAGACAGGCTTGGCGCCCCATCATCTTTTCGTGCCCAAATAGGGGCGACCGGATTCAAGGACTGCTGCCGAACGACGCAGTCGAGCCAGGCGCCAACGACCTGCACCCGGTAACCTGCGCCGCCTGCGATGGTGTCCACTTCATCGACCCGCGGACCGGCCCGACGCTCGGGGCCGAGCGCAGCTAGCCCCCCGTCCCACGACCGACGCCGTAGCAAGGAGACGTCCCATCAACAAAGGATGTTCGACATGACAGGCCACGGCGAAACTTGCTCGGCGAAGAGCCCAATTGTGGGCCGCGGTCCAGTTCAGTTTCGGCAAAAACCCGATCATGACCAACCGGAGAAGGCTTGAGCAGGTCCGGACCGGTTCGACCGAAGGTGGCAAGGTGCTTCGTAGCATCAATCCCGATATTTGGGTCGGCGAGAGGGTCATGATCCAGCACGATGGGTTCGACGATGCCTCCGCCGACAGACCCGAGGCGGCGACTGCCGCGATCGAGACCGCGCGCCGCCTGCGCAATATTGGGCTGAACCAGATCGCGGGGCGGACAAGCGATGTGGTTCGTACTGTCTGAAAGGTTGCTTGAATTTGTCAGTCGGCGGCGATGAACACCGTCCAGGATCTAACGGCAACGTGACGTGGGAGCGGATCGACACGGCGCCCTTCGATCGGGACCTTGAGATTGGCGTGATCGAGGGTAATATCATTCATCGGCTGGTCTTCCCTTGCCGCCGCATCTTCGGTGGCTGGATCAAGGCGAAGACAGGAGAACACGTCGCTGTGCAGCCCACGCACTGGCGCATTTGGTTCAAATAGCGTTGGCTATCCTGCACAATATATCGGCGCGAACTGACGCGCGCCTGCCTCCGGTGGCCCTCCCGCGGCCAAACGATGTAGAATCGATCGAATGAGAGGGTCTGCCGGCAAGTATGTCCGACCACATCTGGTATCGCTATGGCACTGCCGCGGCAGCCGTCGCGCTCGCCCTCATGCTCCGCGCGGCGCTCAATCCGTATCTCGATGACCGCTCATTTACGATCATCTACCTTCCGGCGATCGTTTTTGCCGCTTTCGCCGGCGGCCGCGGACCGGCGAGCTTCGCGACCCTGCTCTGCCTCGTCATCAGCGCGGCATTTCTTGGGAAAAGCCTCATCACCGTTTCCGCAAACATGATCGATATTGCCGCATTTTCGGTACTAGGTCCCATGCTTGGCTTCATGGGCGACCGGCTGCGGCAGGAATCGGAACAAGCGCGGTATCGGCAAGCCCATCTGCAGTCGATCCTGGACACCGTACCTGAAGCCATGATCGTCATTGACGAGAAGGGTATCATTCGCTCGTTCAGCGCCGCGGCAGTGCGTTTATTTGGCTGGTTGCCGGACGAAGTGGTTGGAAAGACTGTATCCAAGTTGATGCCGCAGCCCTACCGGGCCGAGCATGACCGCTACATTGAACGTTATCTGGCCACCGGCGAGCGGCTCATCATTGGCATCGGTCGCATCGTGGTCGGCGAGCGGAGCGACGGCTCGACCTTTCCGATGGAGCTTGCCGTCGGCGAGGCCAAAGTGCGCGGCGAACGCTTCTTCACCGGCTTCATCCGAGACCTAACCGAACGGCGGGCGCAGGAACGGCGGCTGCAGGAGCTGCAGTCTGAACTCGTCCATGTGTCGCGGCTGACCGCCATGGGTGAGATGGCATCATCTATTGCCCATGAAATCAACCAGCCACTCTCCGCCATCACAAACTACATGCGCGGCGCAAAGGCTCTAATGGCGTCAGACAAGCCGAACGCCAATCGCATTGGTGATGCACTCGAACGCGCTGTCCAACAGGCTCTGCGCGCCGGCGATATCATCAAGCGCCTGCGGGAGTTCGTTGCCAAAGGCGAGACGCAGCATTCTGTGGAAAATCCGCTCACGCTGCTTGAAGAGGCTGTGGCGCTGGCCCTGCTCGGCGCCAAGGAGCAAGGCGTGCGGGTGACGATGCGCAGCGACCGCGATCTGCCGTCAATGATCGTAGACAAGATCCAGATCCAGCAAGTCGCGCTGAACCTGATACGCAACGCGATCGAGGCGATGGCTTGCTGTCCGCGCCGCGAATTGACCGTCGGAGTCAGCAAGGTCGATGGTCTCGCCAGGTTTACCGTTGCTGATACGGGTTCCGGCATTAGCCCTGATGTCGCCGACCGCCTGTTCCAGCCCTTTGTCACGACGAAGGAACACGGCATGGGTGTTGGACTATCAATCTGCCGGACAATCGTGGAATCCCATGGCGGCCACATCGTGGCGGAAGCCAATCCGGGTGGCGGCACGATCTTTCAATTCACGCTGCCATTTGCTGACATCGGTGAAGAAGCATGACTGAGCGGCGCATTCTTGTGATCGACGATGACGCCGCGATGCGGGATTCGCTGGCGTTTCTGCTCGATATTAGTGGTTTCTGGGTAGCAACCTACGAGACCGCGACCGAGTTTCTCAATGATATTGCAAGCGGTCCGGTCGACTGCGTTGTATCAGACATCCGCATGCCAGGAATGAGCGGCCTCGAACTGGTCCGCAAGCTGAAGGCTGATTGCCTCGACTGTCCGGTCGTCCTGATAACCGGTCATGGTGATGTATCGCTCGCAGTCGAAGCGATGAAAGCGGGTGCGGTCGATTTCATCGAGAAGCCGTTCGAGGACGAGGTGCTGTTGCGTGCCATCAACGCTGCTTTGGAAGCGCGGCCAACGAAGCCAGACGATGACGCAGCGAAACTGCAGGCAGAAGGGCGCCTTGCGGACCTCTCGTCGCGCGAACGTGACGTCCTGCAGGGACTATTAGCCGGCAAGATCAACAAGGTAATCGCCCATGATCTTGGCATCAGCCCCCGGACGGTCGAGGTTTATCGCGCCAACCTGATGGCCAAGACCAATGCACGCAGCATGTCCGAATTGATGCGGATTGCCATCGCCGCAGGATTCTAGCAGGGGCGCGAGCCGCGTGGTCCAGGCGACGCATAGTGGTTGATCTTAGAGAATTCGTCCAGGAACGATCTTCAATCGCGTGAGGGTGGAGCGCCTTGGAAACGCATTACCCAGCGGAGCCTTGAGAACAGGCCAGGACCACAGACCGGCAATGGCGAAAATCAAGACGAGCCCAGCGAACGATGCACGCGCACGTCGCACTGGCCCCCGTCTGCGACAATGTCCTCACATACCGCTGATTGATTCTCCGGCGAGGAATCGACGGCATCCGTGATCTCCGGCCAGTCCCAATCCCGCTGATTTGTGCAGCAAAAATCGCTGTGCACGAATCGTGCAAGATTCGCGGTTGACACGACCGATGCAGCACATGCCATGCTGGTTCTACTTGGCATCGGACTCTGCGCGAACTGTCCGTGGCCGGTTTGATCCTGCCTAACCAAATCGGCGACCTTATGAAGCAGATCAATTGTCCGGCCCAGATTTGTGCTCCGATGGGCAGCAATCCTTTCATGCCCGGAGAACGGCAATGTTCGGGAACATATTGGTCCATCTTCCCACGGAGCTTCCGGTGCGGGCTACGGTGAACGGTTCGATTTCCTTCGCACTAAGCACGGGCGCGCATCTTGACGTTGTGGCGATCGGTTATGAGAGGACCATGATTCCGCTCGCCGCACTCAGCGGGGTGGCCGTCACTTCGGTCTTTGAAATCGAGCAGGCGCGTGCGTTAGAGAAAGCCGAAGCGGCACTTCGTGTCTTTGATCTGCGGGCAAGGAGCGCCGGCATTTCTTATGCGAGCCGCGCGCTCAGTGCGGTTCCAGCGGAGGCGCGTCGAAGCATCTGCGCCAGCGCGCGAGTGCACGACATGACTATCGTCACGCAGCCCCAGAGCGGCTACGAGAGCTATGACAACGTTATTCCCAAGGAGATCCTGCTCCAGGCCGGCAAGCCAGTTCTGTATCTGCCAAGCGTCATCCACGGCGCTTTTTCGGCCAAACGAATCGGGATTTGCTGGGACGGCAGCCGCCTTGCAGCCCGCGCGGCGCACGACGCGATGCCGTTGCTGCGCGAAGCGGACGCGCTGACCATCATCGCGATGACTGCTGCGCACAGGGTCCCGGCAGACAGTTCCGCCGACCATTTTGGACAGCATCTTGCAAGATCGGGCCTCCCTGCAAAGATCGTGTCGCTCCCGGCATCCCGGTCGGTGCACCGGGTCCTCCTGTCGCTTGTGGCGGACGAAAACCTCGATCTGCTGGTGATGGGCGGAAACGGCCGCTCCCGGCTGCAGGAAAGGCTGCTCGGCGGCATTTCGAGAGATCTGCTTCGTGCAAACGTCATTCCGGTTTTGATGTCGCACTGAAGGTGAGATCGTAGATGCGATAATGCCGCCGGATGCGCTCCGAACGTCGTCGATTAGCGCAGGACAAGGCACCCATCACCATCACCCGCCGATCCGGAGAACAGGGGCGTCGTCTGTTTCACGCGCCCGCCGTCGCCTGATCAACGAGGCAAGGCGAAACTGCTGAACATGCGCCGCGGTTTTCGAACATTGCACGTACGCTACCGGTCTAGAGAAGCGGGACAATCTGGTCACCGCCCCCCCGAGGATCCCCGAGCTCAACTTCAAGCCGAACGGCCGACAAGCCACCATGCAGCTTCCTCATTCAAACGCGGCTGGTCGGCTTTGAGCCGCATTCGAGCTACCGAAAGGCTGCGTCGCCCCCATCGAGAATCCTTCTCGCGGCCTACGTATAAATACTTAGTGGGTTCTACTTAGGGGAAACATCCAAATTTTCCAATTCATTAGAAGCGGCCAGTCTACGTTCTATCGACGTTTCGAAGATCGAGTCCACCATGTACGCTCAGGCCGCGAGTATTCACCAGATCAGCCATCATCCGAGCAGCGTCCTGTGCAGGCAATCTCGTACCTATGGACCGTTTGGTATGGTTGCGACCCCGATGCGGTTCGCTCGCAATAGTGAGATCTATGGCGAGGACGAAGCAGCCGAATACCTATACCAGGTGGTATCGGGTGCTGTACGAACCTACAAGATTATGGAAGATGGACGTCGTCAGATTGGTGCGTTTTATCTGCCCGGTGACATCTTCGGCTTTGAGGCCGGAGACAGCCATATCGCTTCGGCGGAGGCGGTCTGTGAGACGCACCTTTTGATGGTGAAGCGCAGCGCCCTCATCGTTCGCGCCAGCCAAGAGAGCGAGCTCACAAGGCAGCTCTGGGACGCGATGGCGCTTGAGCTCCGCCGCTTTCAGGAGCATCTGATGCTTTTGATCAGCAGCGCTGAACAGCGGGTCGTGGCATTTCTGCTCGATATGTCTCGCCGTACTACGAAGAACGCTGCGATCGAACTGCCGATGTCACGGCAGGATGTTGCCGACTACCTTGGCTTGACGATCGAAACGGTCTCGCGCACCCTCACTCAACTCGAGCAGAATGGCGTGATTGCCTTGCCGACCTTGCGCCGAATCGAGCTACGTAACGACAAATTGCCGAGCCGCGTTGCGCAGAACTTGGGCTAAGCTCAAGAAGCGCTGTGAAATGCGCGGACTTCCGTGCACCGAACAGCGCCGACAGATCGCAGCACGTGAAAGACACCCGAACATCGGCTTGGGCGATCGCGCACAGATGGCAGGATCGCTTGCTTACATTGTTCCTCCCTGGAGCACCGCAATGAGCATCGATCTTTTGCTTCGAGAGCATCGCAATATTGACCTACTTCTGGTCGCCCTCCAGCGTGAATTGGAGATTTTTGAGCATGGGGCTCGTCCAGACTATGAGGTCATTCGCGCGATTATCAGCTACTTCGAGGTTTACCCGGAGGTGTACCATCATCCTCAGGAAGATTTGATTTTCTCCAAGCTTAGAACTCGCGATCCGGATGCGGCTGCAATCATCGGCGATCTCGCGCATGAACACCAGGAAGTCATCGACCGCCTGCACCATTTCGCTCAAGCTATCGATGCTATCCTCGCGGATCGTGAAATCCTTCGGCAAGACGTCGGCAACATCGTACGCGACTTTATATTGCGGGAGCGGCACCACATGATGTGGGAAGAACGAGATTTCTTCCCCGCCGCCGTCAAGGCTCTATCGGCTGAGGATTGGATGGAAATCGCTTCCGCCCGCACTGATCATGGGGATCTGCTATTCAGCGAGACGGCGGAAGCGGCTTCCGATGCACTAAGAGCGCATATTCTGCAATTAGAGCAAGAAGCTGAAGCCGAACGGAGTTCGGTGGCGTTTTCGTCCGCAATGGCAGGTAAGCGCCAGATGGCGCCAAAGCCGATGGACCGTAAATGATCACTGGCCCTTCACGCCGGGCCGTGGAGGTCATGCTCATCTCGTTGAAATGAAGATGACAATCCTTCTGGCGCGTACGCTGCGCGCGGCCAGTGCGACATCCGCGCTCGATGATCGCTTGCAGCCCGTCCCTTCGCAAACAGCACGGCCGGGGTCCGGCAGGTCCCGTAACGTGAGCGTCGCGGGGCAATTGGCAGGACGGCTCGACCAGCGCCCCGCTAATAATTACTTTTGATATGAGCGCCCCTTACGTTCGCCGACCGACTGCGATCGATCATTGCGGCACTGCTGGACCTCTTCTTGCCCGGAACAGGGCAGGACCTTTATCGCGGTCCAAAGTGCGATACGCACATTGCGGGCATGCCCTACCAATTTTGGCTTTAGGGCCGCTATGGCCATCAACAACGCGGATATTTTGAGCCAGCGCAAAGCCTATCCGCCGCGTGTCCGGTAATCGGTTGGAGAGGGAAGAAAGGCATTCCGAATGCGACCGGACTTGGCACAAGCCTACGGGCAGCACCGGCTGCCGCGCTACACCAGCTATCCGACGGCTCCCCATTTCTCAGCTTCGATTTGCGAATCCGACTATCAAACGTGGCTCAAGTCGTTGGGCGCCCAGCAATCAGCCTCGATCTACGTGCACGTGCCGTTTTGTCGACGCATGTGCTGGTATTGTGGCTGCCACACGTCTGTCACGAAGCGCCAGGAGCCGATCTCGATCTATGCAGCGGGACTACGGACCGAAGCTTACCTCGTTGCAGAAACCCTTGGCCGACGGCAACCGATCTCTCATATCCACTTCGGGGGCGGCACCCCGACGATCATGACGCCTGAAACGTTCGCTGATCTGGTAGGTTCGTTGCGCCATTCATTCGCGGTCCTGCCTGATGCCGAGATTGCCGTAGAGATCGATCCACGCATGTTGAGCGAGCCGATGGCCGAGGCGCTGGGCTATTGCGGGGTCAACCGGGCGAGCCTTGGAGTCCAGAGCTTCGATCCAGTTGTTCAGCAGGGCATCAACCGTCTGCAGAGCTTCGGACAGACCGCGACCTCGGTCGATCGGTTGCGCCGCGCCGGTGTCGACCGTATCAATTTCGACCTGCTCTATGGCCTGCCCCGGCAGACGGTCGCTTCGTGCCTGGATACGGTCACCAGATGCCTCGAGCTTCATCCGGACCGGTTTTCGGCCTTTGGCTACGCGCACATTCCTTCCTTCAAGAAGCATCAACGTAGGATCGATGCATCCACCCTCCCCGACAGCGTCGCGCGCCACGTCCAATCCGAAACGATCACGGAAGCTTTGGTTGATGCGGGATATGTCCGCGTCGGAATCGATCACTTCGCCCTACCGGACGACAATCTCGCCCTGGCGAGGCAGCAAGGCAGGCTGAGGCGCAATTTCCAGGGCTATACTGACGATAGCGCGGACACCCTGATTGGTCTGGGCGCCAGCGCCATCGGCCGTATGCAACAGGGCTTTGTCGCGAACGCCGTCCAAACGAAGGACTACCTCGCTCGCATCAGCGAGGATCGGCTCGCCATCGCAAAGGGCTATTTACTGACTGACGACGATCGCTTCCACGCCGAGATCATCGAACGAATCATGTGCGATTTAACAGTCGATCTTTGCGAGACATCCCGTCGTTATGGCCGGGACCCAAGCTTAGCCGTCGTCGATCGTTCTCGTCTCGACGGCCTTATCGCCGACGGCGTCGTGGTGATGGATGATGGCCGGCTTTCCGTAGCCGGTGGCGCAGAGTTCCTGGCCCGCAGCGTCGCATCGATCTTCGACGCTCACCTTACTCGGACCGGAGCTACCCATAGTCTGGCGGTCTAAACCGACTAAGCCGAGCCGAGCCGTTTCAGATCCGAGCGCGACATCGCGTAACTGGCTTATGCTTTGGATCGCGACCAGTCGCCACGCTGAAGAGCACAACTGATTGGCATCCCTGTTCGCGGTCCCTCTGCGTCGAGCCGCACAAGGTTTCCAGCAGAGGTTGGAACAAAAACTTGACTAGAGCAATGACTACCTGACGCCAGACCAATAGCAAGCCGCTCATTGCAAGATCGAGGGCGACCCTGCGCGTGAGGATCGCTTTGGTCCGTGGCTCGATCTCGCCCACCGGGTTCGCCATCAAGAGCAGCAACGCCATCCGCCGCGAGATGCGGCGCCGCGCCGCCGTCGAGCCTGTGATCGGCCATCTCAAGGGCGACCACCGAATGCGCCGCAACCATCTCAAGGGCCGCGATGGCAACCGCATCAACGCCGTGCTCGCCGCCGCCGGCTACAACTTCAGCCTGCTCCACCACTGGTTCACGGAACTTTTACGCGTCCTGCTCTGGATACGCTGTCGCCGTCTATCGCAACGCCTCGCGTAAAACGGTGCTCAGAAACGTTCTTCACGAACGACAATCTGCTTTCGTCACGCGACAACCGGAATCCCTCGTGCTGGCGCGATTGCTTGTCGATATCGCGCTTGTGCACAACCTGCCGACCCGTAACAGCGACGAAGAGGCGGACCATGGTCATCCCGCTGGTCCACAGTGGCCAGGGGCAGAAATGCCTCTTGGCTCCGATTAGCTGGTCGCATATCGATTTTTGGCATCACGCGCCCTCCAATCTGTGCAGACGAGCCTTGATCTGGTCACGAGTCCCGCGCCAATTCCTGCCTTGGCGGCGGTCTGGATAAAATGGCGAGGCATGACGCAGTCGACGACATAGTGACGGCTGTCACCGACCGCCATGGCCAGCTTCATCTTGCTACCTTTGATCTGGCCTGCGTCGAGGCTAGGCTATTCGGCACCTACCAGATCAATCGACAACTCTCTGAGTGGAACCTTTCTCCCCTGATAATACGCGCCGCCGGGGCCCACCATACTGTCTTACGAACAATTTGTCGTCAGGAGAGAGCGGGCCTCAACGCCCTCTCTCGCTGCCGATTTTCCTGGGCTACATGAAGTCGTAGTCGTCCTCCCAATCAGGCGTCCTATTTGCTGCACGTGCCGATCTTTCGGCATACCTGCCATCGCTCTCCTCAGCCTTCGCAAGATAAAGCGTAGGCTTGTCTGCTCGCTGCCATTCACCCGCGCTATTGTTCGTCCACTTGTCGGACTGTCTAGGGTCAAGCACCATCAGGGAGTCGCTCACATCAACAAAACCGAGCGTCGCGGCCCGGCCCCTTGCCGCCTCGTTTATCGGATGGGATAGCAGCAGCGGGCTGTCGCCATCCAACCGAAGTTGATGCTCTAGCAAAATGTCCCCTGCATTATCCACCAGGGGATGAACGACCCGAAAATCGACCGTCGAGGTAATTTCCTTCCGTCCAGGGAACAGCCTTTCAAATTTGGCGCGCGCGCGCCTATCCTTGAACACATCTTTGACGGGAGCCCCACTTTCCGTGCGCAGAAGTCCGACACTTTTCTCCCCTAGCTGGTAGCTGAAATACCTCGCATCTTTTGAACCTTTTCTCCCGTGATCATAGGCAACTTGTGCAGTCCGTGCGGCCTTGTTTGCGATCGGACCCGAATATCTCTGCGGGTTACTGGCGATATCCTGAATTTCGTCGCCATAATAATCCTCTACCTTTTCGATGAATTCGTTTCGAGAGAGCTCCACCACAGGTGGCTCGGAGGCGAGAACGTAGGAGCGTGAACCGCTGCCGGAAGAACTCGCATAAGAGCCCGGATCTGTTATGTGCATTCCAGAAAGAGCGTCCTCGAAGCTTCGCCCCCCGGGCTGTGCCGTCTCATCATTGTCGTGATAGGCCGCCCATGGAAAACTGGATGAGTCGTTGATTCGATTGTACATGGACTTGGTATTCCTTTCAGCGAAGATGATTTAACCGAGCATGAGCCGGTCGGCCGAGCGGAGATTGATAGTCAGCCAGTCTGACGAGAAGCTTACGGCAATTCGGGTTTTCGGGTCGATCCCATCGAGACTCGAAAGTCCGAGACTGCGTAGCGTTGCGCCGACGATAGACGGTAAGGTACCGATCTTATCGATCTCTTCCGTCGCCCGTGACGAATTAGGAAGCGACGATCTATCGCTGTGATTTGGCGTGAGCAAGTATTCGATTTTGCAAGAAAGCCGTGGGTAGATCTTGGTTTTCTTGCGGTTTTGGATTCCGGATTTGGCGGCTTCGTGATTCCTTTGACGGCGAGATTCGCTGTTGGGGAGAACCCATGAGCCGTCCGCGCGACGATCGTCAGGACGATCTGTTTCGTCCATCTCTGGAGAAGATCATCAACCTTCGCCATCCGCTGGTGCGTCTGTTCGGCGGAGATCGATTGGGACTTCCTGGCGGGACGCTTCAGTTCGGTCTGTCGCCTGCGGGGCAGCCACCGTTGCCGACACGATTGGTAGCCGGACTGTTCATCCTCAAGCACATGCACAATCTGTCTGACGAGGCACTGTGCGACAGGTGGGTCGAGAACCCGTATTTTCAGTATTTCTGCGGCGAGGTGGTGTTCCGGCACGAGTTGCCGTTCGATCGCTCGTCGCTGACCCGCTGGCGCCAGCGGCTGGGTGAGGAGCAGATCGCCGCGCTGTTGCAAGAAAGCCTCTCGGTGGCGCATCGAACTGGGGCGATCGAGACCAAAGATCTCGAGCGGGTCGTTGTGGACACCACCGTCCGGGACAAGGCGATCGCGCATCCGAGCGATGCGCGGCTCATGCACCGGGCGATCGAGAAGCTGGTCGATTTGGCCAAACGCGAGGGTATCGAACTGCGCCAGAGCTATCTGCGCGTGGTCAAGCGCGCCGCCGTCATGGTGGGACGCTACACGCATGCCCACCAGTTCAAGCGCGCCCGGCGAGAACTCAAATTCCTGCGCACCCGGCTTGGCCGCATCATCCGTGACATCAGACGCAAGATCGAGGGCGACCCTGCGCGCGAGGATCGCTTTGGTCCGCGGCTCGATCTCGCCCGCCGGGTTCGCCATCAAGAGCAGCGTCAGCGCGGTCCCAAGGTCTACTCGTTGCACGCCCCCGAGGTGGAGTGCATCGGCAAAGGCACGGCCCGGGCACCTTACGAGTTTGGCTGCAAAGTCTCGATTGCCACGCCTGCCACAGCGCCCAAAGGCGGGCAGTTCGTGCTGCATGCCAAGGCCCTGCACGGCAATCCCTATGACGGCCACACGCTCGGTCCCGTCATCGCCGATCTCGAAAAGCTCACAGGGGTCCAGCGCGCCGCATCCACGGCGATAAGGGCTATCGCGGCCACAACTATCCAAACCGGTTCAAGGTCTGGATCAGCGGCCAGGTTCGCCGCGTCACCAACGCCATCCGCCGCGAGATGCAGCGCCGCGCCGCCGTCGAGCCTGTGATCGGCCATCTCAAGGACGACCACCGAATGCGCCGCAACCATCTCAAGGGCCGCGATGGCGACCGCATCAACGCCGTGCTCGCCGCCGCCGGCTACAACTTACCGCCACTGGTTCACGGAACTTTTACGCGTCCTGCTCTGGACACGCTGTCGCCGTCTATCGCAACGCCTCGCGTAAACGGTGCTCAGAAACGTTCTTCACGAACGACTTTCTAATCCCAGGTATATGGGCCGCATATCAGGGCATGATTGAGCTACGCTGAACTTGCGCCTCAACTAGGGTCAGATTTCGGCGGATGTCCTCGCCGTAATCGGACCATCGGCTGTCCTCCTTCCGCTGATGGAGGTCGGCACGTTGCCTAGCAGCGTCGCTCCTCCCGGACATACTTCCGCCCGGCCGCTAAAGGCGGCCGGGCCTTTTTTCACCAGGATCTCTCACGATTATCGAGCCCGCAAATCGTTGACAGGCGGTCGAATTCTCGACCAAGACCAGTCCCAGATCAACGGTCGGCTGGAGCCGATGCGGCGCGTAGTTCGCGGGCCGCGGAGACCATGTTGACCAGCGCGGGGCGAACCTCCTCCCATTTGCGCGTCTTCAGGCCGCAGTCCGGATTGACCCAGAGTTGCGAATCCTGCAGCCGCTTTCGAGCTAAAGCCACGAGCTCTTTCATCTCGCTCGACTCGGGCACGCGCGGAGAATGGATATCGTACACGCCCGGCCCGATTTGATTCGGATATTTGTAGTTCCGGAACGCGTCGAGCAGTTCCATCTTCGAGCGCGAAGTCTCGATCGAGATGACGTCCGCGTCCATTGCAGCAATCGCATCGATGATGTCGTTGAATTCCGAGTAGCACATGTGGGTATGGATCTGGGTTTGATCGGCGACGCCCGATGAGCAGATGCGGAAGCAATCCCCGGCCCACTCGAGATAAGCCGTCCACTCCGATCGACGCGGCGGCAATCCTTCGCGCAGTGCAGCCTCGTCGATCTGGATCATGGCCGCACCAGCATTTTCGAGATCGCCGACTTCGTCTCGGATAGCGAGCGCAATTTGACGACAGACCTCGCCTCGGGGAATATCATCGCGAACAAACGACCAGTTCAAGATCGTCACTGGTCCGGTCAACATCGCCTTCATCGGCTTCTCGGTTAGCGATTGCGCGTACCGCCACCACCCCACGGTGATCGGTTTCGGCCGTGAGACATCGCCAAACAAGATCGGCGGCCGGACACAGCGCGAACCATAGGATTGTACCCAGCCGTTTTTGGTAAATGCGAAGCCGGCGAGTTGTTCGCCGAAGTACTGCACCATGTCATTGCGCTCAAACTCGCCGTGCACGAGCACGTCCAGGCCAATGTCCTCCTGCCAACGTACGGCACGGGCAGTCTCTTCCTTGAGGAACTCGTCGTATTGTCCGTCGCTCATCGCGCCTCGCGCGTGTGCTGCGCGGGCATTGCGGACCTTCGCAGTCTGCGGAAACGAACCGATCGTCGTGGTAGGAAACGCCGGTAGTTTGAAGCGCTTGCGCTGGATCTCGGCACGACTGGCAAATGGACTGGCGCGCCGGCGCGTGGTCCGGTTAATCGCTCTCATCCGGACGGCGACACCGGCATCTTGGATCTTTGGCGAAGTCCCACGATTGGTGGTGGCGCGCTCCGATTCCGCAAGAGCGCCGGCAACATTCTGATCGCCTGCAAGAGCCCGCGCCAAGGTCGCAAGCTCGCGAATCTTCTGAACCGAGAATGCAAGCCAACTCTTGACGTCTGAAGCGAGCTCCGTCTCGAGTTCAACATCGACCGGCACGTGAAGCAGCGAACAGGAGGGAGCGATTTGTATGCGATCCTTGCTGAGCTTCGCGATAGCGGGATCGAGCCGCTGGCGCAGTGCCGACAAATTCGTTCGCCACACATTGCGGCCGTCTATCGCGCCGAGTGACACGACAAGATCACTTCGCTTGGCGGTTATGATCTGGTCCAATAACGCTGGCGACCGAACCAGGTCGACGTGCAGCCCGGCGACAGGCAGGCGCAAGGCGGTGGGAAGATTGTCGCCGAGGCCACCGAAATAGCTGGCGACCATGATCTTGATGGCCGGCCCTTCCTTGGCGAGCCGGTCATAGGCATGTAGCAAGGATTTTCTTGATTCCTCATCCAGATCAAGAACCAGGCAGGGCTCGTCGAACTGAACCCAATTTGCCCCACGTTTGGCCAATTCCTGCAGAACCTCGATATAAACCTGTAGCAGGTCATCCAATAGTGACAGTGGCTGGAACGCAGGATCAGCACTCTTGCCTAGCTTTAGGAATGTGACCGGGCCGATCAGGACAGGGCGAGTCTGAAAGCCAATGGCCTTGGCTTCCTCATACTCCTCGATAGGCTTGCGAGAGGACAGCCTGAAAGTCTGTCCGCGGTGAAATTCCGGGACCATGTAATGGTAGTTGGTGTCGAACCACTTGGTCATCTCCTGCGCGGGTGCGCCATCGCCGCGAGATCCGTGGCCGCAACTCGCACCCCGGCTGTCGTATTGTGAACCGCGTGCCATGGCGAAATACGTCTTGAGGGAAACGGGCTCGGCTTTCGAGGCGTAGACTTCCGGGATGGCGCCGACCATAACACTGGTGTCGAGCACCTGATCGTACAGCGAGAAGTCGTTCGACGGAATGACGGTGACACCGAGGGACTTCTGGCGCGCCCAGTTCGCGGCACGTAGGCCGGCCGCATCCTCGAGCAACTGCTGTTCGCTGGTTCTTCCGGCCCAATAGCTTTCGAGTGCAAATTTGAGCTCGCGCCTTGGACCGATGCGCGGCGTTCCGAGCGTGGCAACCGGAAGTGAGAGAAGAGACATAGCGCTAACCCCGTGTTGGGGGCAAAGGCCGTGGCGGACGCAGGCAGGAGAAGTCGCCCGAGCGACGGCTGCTTGGCGCACCACCGGGACACCCCGCCCGTGGATGAACATATTGTCGGGGCAGGTCTCCTGGCTCGCGGGTCATTGCTGCTGTCCGGCCTTCCCGAAGCCGCGCGGGCTTCAGTGACTTTGTTGGACAGTGGCTCGCCGCTCACAGTTGCGGGGGCAGCGCCGGCATTGGCACCGGCTTCCCTCTTAGCTCCGGATCAAATGGAAACCGGAGAACCTCGACGACTTGGATTATCGGCAAGAGAACTCGGCCGTCAACCTCTCAAATTGGTGCTGCGGCCTCTTACGCGAACGACGCTCCAAGGCCACTCTTGATCGCGACGTGGACGCCACTCTCCAATCATAAGATATCGAAATGGCCATCTCGAAGGCGCGTGGCGTCGGGCGGCGTGTCAGATCTATTGAAGAGACGACGCGGCAGTACCACGCCGAGCGGGACGTTTTCATGCGGCCCGGCTTTCGAACGATTCATCGAGCACGCTTCGATGCCTCCTCCCTTCTCCACCAATAACCATGGATCAGTGTCGAATAGGCGCAAGAGGTATGCGCTAAATCCAGCAGCGTGCTCAGCGAGCATGTCGATGTACGACCAGCCAATCCTGGTAGGCGTTACGCTGATGTTTTAGTGATACTGGCCAAAGCAAGCACATTGAATCACCACAACCACAAGAGAGCCTCGCAATGAAAATTGCTGTTTGGAGCGCCCTCGGCGTCTTTGCTGCTGCCGTCTTTACTGTCGGTCTGTTCGGCTGGATGGCAAGGCCTTTTATGAGCCACCCCGTCAGACAGATGCTCTCGAAAGCGTTGAGTAATTCAAGCCGAAGCTAGTAAGACCTGAGACTTTTCTCTTGCCGGTCGACACGGCTGCGTGGAAGCGCAGTTCCTCTAATGTTGACTGCAATGACGAGCAGGTAGACGACGGCCCATAACATCGCGCGAGCGGAGAATGCTACGTCTCGTCCGCCTGCTTGATCCGTGAAGTTCCTTAACGTCGATTCCAAATCGCTCGCCGCTGAAGGGCGGCTCCGCGTTGATGTAGGCCGCAAAGTGCCAAGCACAACAGGCTTGGGCGCCCTCGACATTCGTAGTAGCGGCGACGCCCCCGGATCACACGGATCGATGGCGGCATACCTGCTCCCAATTGTCGTCAAGACTCCGGCAGCAAGGCATTCGCCCGCACTGTCGAAGATTCAGTGCGTGATAAGAATCATTCTCGGACGTCGTGGCGAATAGGCTGAATGGTAACATTAGAACGTGCGCAGGTCGGTAAGTCGACAAAGACGGCACAAATCTGGCGCGAACTGCCGGTTATTGCCTGGCACGAAGAATGCAAGCCCTTGGCATGTCCAGGCTTCTCCTCCTGGGCGGGTCCAGCATTGCAAATTGAGGCTTTGGCTGACCACTGAAGTTAGCGGCGCGTGACATCGAGGGACGGCGCCTGCTCGTGCGGGACATCGGCAGGCGCCCGCGTCACGTTGCCGCTAACTTCTTGCGATCGCGCATAGCACGTTGAGGAGAACGTCCCCGCTTTGGAATTGACGTGTGGATGATAACCAGATGGGCCGGAAGCAATGAAGAAAATGTCTGGAAGACGCGTGCTTTGGTTCTGTATCGGTCGGTCGCTGATCTGCCTGGCCGGGCTGGCGGCGACGAGCAACAATGTTCGCGCCAACGACCACGCGCTTGTCGAAAGGGTCAAGTCAACGTGGCGAGCGCAAGATGGTGAGACTATAGAACAAATCATCTCCATGGTCTCGAAGGTGGCTCACTTTGTGCCTCGATCATGGGGAGTCGCCGAAGGAATTGACCGAACAGAGTATGTCTATTTTTCATGGACCAGGCACCCGGACAATAGATCAGACGAACAGTACGCTATCACTTGGAAGATCGCGACCGACGGGACGATTAAACTTGCGTCGACATATGCAAAGCCGATTGAGTTGGGCTGGCGTGCCTTGGCGCTCTCGTTGATCGCCAGTGAAGTCACAGATGGCGAAAGGGACGCAAATCTTCACTTTCTGCATGATCCGGCCAACTTCAATTTCGTGACGACTGCGCAAGGCAAGCTCGGCAATCTTCTGCGGCACGGCCGCTGCCATATCATTGAACCCGTTGTAGTTGATTACGTGTCGAAACCGAATGACAAGTCGGCCGAGAAGGGGGATCTGTGGCGCGTTCTGCTTTTGGTGAACTGTAAGATCCCGGGGCCCCATTATTTTACCCACAACGGCGTCATCGCTTTCGAGAAGAGCGAGGGACAAGATTGGGAGCCGCAATCTTTCTTCGCCAAGCGCATCGCGGCCTTTCCTCCAGGCTCCTGGTTCGATCGGATAGAGCCAAGTGAACGGGAAGCAATAGAGAGGACGCGAAAGGCCTCGGCCGATGGTCGCACAAAGCAAGATCGCGGCGCAGCTCCTTGACGCTGAGCGCCTCCGAGGAGCAGCAAAGCACACGCGTTCGGAAGCGCTGACTTGACCTGTTACGCTTTTGCGACAAACCGCGAGCCCCTCGCAGCTCGTCATAGGGTAGCACCGTTGCTCTCGGCCCATTCCGCGAAGCAATCGATGCCATGACCAGGCGACCACGTGCCAGCTTACGAGAGCCGGCTTAGCCCTCCCCGCTCACATGCAGCGAGCGGACGCCAACCTGCGACGCGGCCAGCTCTAGATCCATTCTTCGGGGGAGTTGGCCCAGCGATGCTTGCGGCCCCTGCTCTGACCAGGCGTGCGCGCAGCGCATCGCTTCAACGGACAATGGCACCCGTAGGAGCGTGACGCCGAAGGCGGCACGCGGGAGCGAGTGCAGCGACGAGACCGGTTAAAAGGGTACCCGGGAACGGGGCAGTGATAGCGACGCCGGCATACTTCATGGCGGCGGGCCCCTTTCGCGAGTATCCCCGGCGAGGAGCTCTGCAGCCATGCTGCGATTTATCGACCGCAGAATTGGGACGGAAGATCGAGATTTCCTCACGCGCATTCGTTTGCGCGTCGTAAATCCCGATCTGAAGCATGCTTCTTTAGCTCTTCCCCACCCGCCCGGGCGCCGTCTCTCGTTACAAATTCGGCTTTGAGTCGGCCGTCGACTTCAAGCCCGTAACAAGAGATCGGCAGTTCACGGCTCCCCACTGCGCCTCCGGATCGCGATGGACGCGATAACCGTAACTGTCGAAGAAGCCATCGACCACGTCGCGGAAGCGGCCATCCATCATCGTGTTGTAGACCGTCCCGGTGCGAGGATCGCCACGAACACGAATCGTCGTCGCAGCAAGAAGTGAAACGCCTTCCGAAGGCCGGCCGCCTTCTCCGCGCCGACGGAGCGCTCGATGTTGTCAAATTCTCCAAGCGTGGATCGCTCTGCCTTTCGCCGGCGTACCCGATACACGAAGTTCGCGCATCTGAGCCACTCGCTATCGTGCGGAGGCGTGTCAAGGCTTGGCTCCGCATCGAAGCCAGCCGCGATCTGCGCCGGCACGTCGCCGGTTAGCGCATAACGTCGGGCGCAATCGAAGGCGAGAAAATCGTCAACGGTGCCGATCTCCATGAAGCGCGCCTCCTTGGTGGCGAACGGAAGGCACCTGCCGCTCGAGGAAACTTTTGACGTCCTCGGGCCGCGGCGCGATGCGGGCGATGTACCCGAGGCGAAGCCGCTTCCGCAGTTCGTAGAGCGGATCCGACGGCGGCCCGGCGAGTTCTCTTGCCTCGACAGGACGGCGCAACTGTCTAGCCGGCGCCTGATGGTGTTCAGGCCAAGGCGACCGCAGGGGCTCAATGGTCCATTCGACGGTTGCCTCTTTGTGCCCGCCTTCGCGGAGCAGGGCGTCAAGCCGCCACACCAGGTCGCCGGCGCGACCGACGAGTCCCTGTGCTCCGCGCTCCGCGTACCTGATGGTGTTTCGAACACGTGCCTCGAGCTGTCTGCGAAAGGTCTCGATCCGATCGAACATCTCGCGATCTGCTCGAAGATGCTTTCGATGGCCAACAAGTCGTCAGCCGCAGCCATCCGGCCCTCTTCGAGATCGGACGCCATGCTTGCTGCGGCGTATTCCTCGGCGAGCACCTGCATCGTCTCGGACGTGCAGGAATTCTGCGAGCAAGATCCACGATCGCGTCGCGGAAACGGTAAGGATGGGTGACGGTGAGGATGGACTAAATCCTTCAGCAGCAGCTGGTCGACGAACTCCTCGAAAAAGGCCTCCAGCCTGGTGCCCACGGTCTTCGGTTCCATGACCGTCCGTCGGGTACGCTTAAGGTCGGCCAAAATGGCCCGCAGACTCTCGGTGAACTGATCGACCTGATTGCGAGCCTCGCGACGGCGAGTGCGGCCTCGCGTTGTTTGCGGTCGGTAATCTCGCGTGTGAGCTGCTGCAATTTGGCGGCTCGTCTCTCTCGCGATCCATATTCGACAAATATGACGTAATATCATTGAGTTAAGAGCACGCCCCCATTGCTGGGGTACCCGAATATGGATACCTATATACCCGAGCAGAGGTACCCATGGCCTACAACATTAAAGACCGCGACACTGACCGGATCATTCGTGAACTTGCCGCCCTCAAAGGCAAGCCGATCCTCGATTGCATTCGCGAGGCTTGCGAACATGAAATTCAGCGTGAACGTCTGAAGACGCCGCTCTGGGAGCGGGTGCAACCGCTGCTCGACCGCATCGCCCGCGCTCCCAAAACCGGCCTGACCGCCGATAAGGCGTTTTTCGACGATCTGTCCAGTGAGGCCTGATGATGATCGATGCCTCAGCCCTGGTCGCAATCTTGCTACGCGAGCCAGACGCGGCTGAGCTCGTCATGGCAATTGCGGACGCCAAGGCGCCGTTCACCTCACCCATCGCAGTCTACGAAACGATCTGTGCTCTCATGCGCGTCAACGCATGGGGTGCGCCGGAAGCGGAGGCGGCAGTGCGAGAATTTCTCGACGCCGGATCCATCCGCGTGTGCGCGATTGCCGACGAAATGATATCGACCGCCGCTATGGCATTCGATCGGTTCGGAAAGGGGCGACATCCGGCTCAGCTCAATCTTGACAACTGTTTCGCCTATGCCTGCGCCAAGACCTATCGCGCGCCACTGCTGCACAAGGGTGACGACTTTCCGCGAACCGATCTCGAGCTGGTCCATAAAGGATAGACCGCTGGCAACGTCCGTACGATTACCCCGAACTCCCTGCCTTGGCCCGAATTCGCGGCGCTGACGCCCGCGGCCGACGAGCGGCTCTCGGAAAACTCCGATCCGCGACGGCTGGATCGCACGCAGATACTAGATAAGCTCAAGACGAAACTCACGCGTCTTGGAGTTTATCCAAAGTTTTGAACCTAATGTCGTCACGCCTTGCCAACAAATGCCAATAGCCGAGGCCATCTTTAAGCCACTTCCACGCTGGTTGGCTGGTTGAGCCGCTATCGGAGAAGAAAGGATAGTCGAGACCAACCGGTGCCAGCTTCAGAAGTCGCTTAGCAACCTCGTCCGCCACGTACCATGAACCCAGCCGCTCCCTCGATCACTGTCTAACGGTCGGGCCCGATGTCTGGCGCATCGACGAATCTACATCGACGGATCGTGCGCTGTACGATGGCGCTCGCAAACGCGTTGCAAGCCATGTTCATTTACTTTGATTGATTTCTCTCGGGAGCATTCGGTTGTTTTTTAATGCACCGAGTTCGACGCTGTGCCCGATGATCTTAAGCACGGTGCAGTGTGCGTCTACTGAGAGAGACGGTCGAGGCCGGAAGCCTATCGCAACTCACACAAGAAATCGCTTGAATCTCACGTTACGTCAGGCCGTAGGTTGGCAACCACAATCGAGCTTCCACCAACCAAACATCGAATGATGCAGCACAGACCAAGTAACCGACATGGTGCGATCAAGCAGTCGAATGCGGCGACGCCGGATTGCAGGTGTTTTTGAGCGCATGGACCAAGAGCGAAAGGCTGTCGGGATGAAACGTCGCGCGATGATAACCGCATTGTTCGCTATCATCACATCTCCGGCTTGCGCAGCAAAACTCAGCGGCCCTCCACGCATCATCGATGGCAATACGATTGAGATCGAGCAAACCAAAATTCGGCTTTCGGGTATCGAGGCGCCAGAGACGGATCAGATCTGCCTCGACGCCCACGGCCAGAAATGGGCTTGCGGCATAGCTGCTCGTGATGAGCTTATCAGGCATTCGAATGGACGAACGTGGGATTGTCACACCACGGGGGTGGATAAGTACGGACGGTCACTCGGCAGCTGCTTCATCGCAGGCGAGGACGTGAACGCATGGATGATAAGCTCGGGCTGGGCACTATCATCCGATCCTCACACCTACATTATCTATGAGGTTGTAGCGAGCAATGCCTATGCGGGCCTATGGTCGGGGGCGTTCATCGCTCCTTGGGACTGGCGTCGCCGCAACAAGGGGACCATCGTTGTCGGCGCGAGCTCGATACCGATCGACGCTCAGGAACTCCTGCTCGGATCCGCTTTGCTATCCGACCCGCCCTCACCCGATTGTCTGATAAAGGGCACGCTGGGCCGCGGGGGCGAGCGCATTTATCACATGCCCGGGCAACTCGGTTACGGACAAATCGATATGACGAAGAAGGCGGGTGATCGATGGTTCTGCAGCGAAGCCGAGGCTGAAGCCACTGGATGGCGTAAAGCAGCGCGATGAGGCGACACATGCACGCAGACCGTTCCCCTAATATGTCTAGCTCGCTGATGATCAAGCCTTCGCGCCGGTCGCTATTACTATCGCTGTTCGCGTTTTCTGCGGTTGGCATGCGGCTTGGCGACAACATCGTTAACGCGAAGGAAGCAAACCGGCTGCCCAAGCCGGATAATCTGCTCTCGCCGGATGCTGCGCTCAAGCGGCTGATCGAAGGTAATGACCGATTTGTCCAGGGCGCATCACGAGGCGGCGATTTCAAGCGCGAGCGTGAGGTTTTAGTCGATGGACAAAATCCATATGCGGCGGTCCTGAGCTGCGCGGATTCTCGCATAGCGCCTGAACTTGCTTTCGACAGCGGACTTGGCGACCTGTTTGTCTGCCGCCTCGCCGGCAATTTTGCCAACGATGTCACGATCGCGAGCATGGAATACGCCGTCGCTGTGCTGAACACGCCGTTGATTTTGGTACTCGGTCATGATCGCTGCGGCGCGATAGACGCCACAATCAAGTCGCTCAGCGACGACAAGCCGGCACCGGGGCATATTCCCTCCCTCGTCGCTGCGCTTGCGCCTGCCGTACGGGAATCTCGCCATCAAACCGGTGATGCGTTCGCCAATGCCATCCGGCAAAACGTAATCGATAACGTCGGCAAACTTAAATCGGCGGGCCCGGTTCTGAACGCGGCAGTTGAGCAGAACAGGCTAAAGGTCGTCGGAGGTCTGTACCGGCTCGACACCGGCAGGGTCGACTTGCTGAACTGACCTGTACTTTCGCAGTCGTTTGAACTGCCTAGCACGGCTCCGGTTGAGTTCCGCAAAACTCGCCCGCCCATCGGTAAATGCACCGGACGTGACAGCTGCACAATTGACATACAGCTTCGGGACACCTCTTTGCATGCGCGGGCTTTTTATCCTCTTCTTAGTTTACGCACTTATGTTGGCAACGCGCGGCCAGTCCCCACACAATTCCTGCCGCGACCGAACAGGGTCCATGCCTTCCGTCAATGCACTGGTCAACACAGTTGGCTGAAGCCGCAGAAATGCGCTGCGATGGATGTCGGGATCTAAGCGGGGGCTCGGCGACACGGGACAAATTTCAGCAAAATATCCTCGCCGGATCGTCCGGTTTGGAACCGATGGAGATCGTACTGTCAAGCTCACCGACTCAGATCGGGCTGAAGATCACATACAGCAGAATTAGGATCACGACGGCGGTCCAGCCTGCTGATGTGAGGAACACTGTTGCTCGCGACGGCATTGGACGGTCTCTCCTGCATCAGCCAACGAAGCGACCGGCAATCTCGAAAACGCAGCATCGCTGAAACTGTAAGACCATACTTTGGATCCGCAATAAACCGGCAATTTTCGCGCGCGACAGTTGCGATCATCGGCTGGAACGCAGAATACTCTTCTGCGCGTCGCCTACACCCCGTCGAGCCTGGCACTCAAGGATGGATGGACGTCCTGAGAATGTTGTCCAAAGAGCGGTGGTAGCTCTGCGTGGGCGCACCTTGTCAATTTGCATTCCGAAGCGGGTGCGTCGGCAAGCACCTTTGAAGCAGCTTTGCCGATCCCGACGTCAGCCTCATGATCATCTTGCCTCAATGCACGTCGCCCCAGGTCTCTTCGACCAACGCATCGATCATGTCGGATACATCATCTTGCCCCACGTTAAGTGTCAGCGAGATCCGCAACCGTGCCGTTCCCACAGGCACCGTTGGCGGCCGTATCCCACGAATATCAAAGCCGCGCGCCTGTAGCGCAGAGGCGAGCCGCATCGCGCGGGCGTTGTCGCCCACAACATAAGGAATGATCTGTGAGTTCGAAGAACTCGCGCGACCGCACACAATGAGCTGCCGATGTGCAAAGTCGATCAAATCGATCAGATGTCGTTGCCGCTCGGGCTCCTCCTGCAGGATTAAGATTGCCTCTCGCACCGCGACGGCCATTAGGGGTGAAGGCGCGGTGGCGAAAATGAATGGGCGGCACCGATTGACCATGAAGTCGCGCAACACGCCGGAACCCGTGACAAGAGCACCCGCCGCGCCCAGCGCCTTGCCGCAGGTGTGGATCACTAAGAGATTTTCGCGCCCCTCATAGGGCCCAGTAAGGCCCCGTCCCTGCTCGCCGTAAACACCTGTGGCATGTGCCTCATCCACGACCAGAAACGCTTCGTGGCGCTCGGCGATTGCGACCAGATCTGTAAGCGGTGCGAAGTCTCCGTCCATACTGTAGAGGCTCTCCACCACGATCCAGACGCGTCCCTTTCCGCCCCTAGCGCGCCAGTCGCCAATCGCGTCTTCGATCGACTGGGGGTCATTATGGGCGCTTATCCGGAACTCGGCTCTGCTCGCTCGTGCGCCATCATGAATGCTAGCATGCACGAGCGCGTCGAGAACAAGCAAATCGCCTTGCTGCGGCAGCGTTGTCAGAACGGCAAAATTTGCGATGTAACCGCCGCCGAAGAACAGTGCGGTCTCCGCTCGGAAGAACCGCGCCGCGTCCGCTTCGAGAGCTTCGTGCTCCTCACAATTTCCGCGCAGGAGCCGTGACCCACCAGCTCCGATCGGCGTTCCGGCATCGAGCGCGGTTAGCAAAGCCTTCTTCATACGGGGCGCACTCGCCAGCGCAAGATAATCGTTTGAAGCAAAATCGGTCCCTTTGCGCGGCTTCAGGCCGCGGAGCCGATCGTCTTCATTCAAGGCTTCCAGGGCCGCGACATAGCCATTAAGGGGCGTATTCATTGATCGAATTCCTACCGCCCGCAGCAGCGCGCAATCGTCCGAGTCTTCGTGGCACGGATCTCAACTTGTGTCATGTCATCGACAATTTGCAAGCAAATCGAAGCGCCGCTGGCCGAGAAGCACAGCACCAAAAGTCCATCGGTAATGGACTGCCGTCCGGCGAACAAGCCTCCTGCTCGGCTGAATCCCGCTTTGGCCGTCACGACCAAGCGCACCAGGATCGCTCAACGGCATGACTAATCGTACACCTTTGACTTGCAAGCAGGCTCCCTCACCGAACGTCCGCCGAGAGAATGAACCAGTGGCGGTGCAGGCCATTCCATCCTCAATCTAGCTATGTGGCAGATTGTGCTTCCTCATGCGCGCGCAAACTTTGTACAGAGCGGACAAGCGGCGGGCGTTCGCTCAGCGACCATGATCTGATCGTATCAGAAGCGCACGTTCCGCACCCGAGCGCTCGCGACACCACTATCAATCCTAGCGCATCAAACCATGGACCTTTATGACGCGCTGCGGCGCGACAACCTAACGATAATTGTCTAACCGACTTGCAAACAAGCTTCGGACCATCATGTTCCTTCCGGTCCTCTCACCTAGGGACCGTCCCGGACACAGGGGACCGGCGACATGTACGGGTACGTCGCGCGTGCCAACATCGATCGCTATCTCAGCGTGCTCTACAGCGCGGATCTCATCAGCCATGAGCGACAAACGGTCACGAAGTTGCTGCTCGGCGAGTTGGACGAGCTCCGTCATGATCTCACGCAGCTTGAGTCTTCCGAAAGCGAGCCGCAAACGGCCGTGAAAGGGTCAACGTCAGGCGACTATGCGCATCCTATGCGCTCGGCACAACAGAACGCGAAGACTCGGATAGGTTGTTAGTAGACGTTGAAAGTCTTCAAAGCCCGCTAGATGCTTTTACGGCGCCTTGCACGAGTTCTCGCGGCATCTAAGACGGCGATTTGATCGTAGAATGACGCTAAGTGCGGCACGAGATCGACTTGATCTTCGTCGTCAAAACCCCGCATCTGCCATCAGCTTCTCACTCTAGTTCGAGTTTGACTCACCATGGCGGAGATCAAGTTTGCTCACCGCGGCTTTATCTCGTGAACCACGATCCAGAAGATGAAAATTCATCAAAACAGGCGTTCCAAGGCCGATTTCAGGCGTGACCCGGGCCAAAATTGCATTCATACATCGCGCTAAGTGAAGACAATGATGGCATGGAAAGTCTCGCGTTGGCGAAATGGACCGGGAGCAGGACATGGCCAGTCATTTCTACCGACTGCTTTACCGATTCCGGATGCGGGCTTATGCCGAAACATTGTTTCGGCGTAGCATGCACGAGAAGCAGGAAGGGCTGTGGCTGCAATGCAGCCTGATGCGGCTTGGGAGCGAACTGCGACAATCCAACCACCGGTCCAGCGCACCGTGTCAGCCGGTGCGGGATGCGGCCGAAGCCATTGTCAGACCCAGCTGAGGACGCCGGACGTCGCGCTGCCGAGAGCACACGTGTTACAAGCAGCAACAAGCGCTGTTGGAGCCGACTGTTGCGAGAGAGGATGGCATCAGCGTCTACAACAGCATGACAGGTACGAGACGCACTGACGGGGGCAAGTCATCATGTGATGGTCGTGCTGTCGGATGGCGCCGACGGGCTGCCGGGCATCATGGGCACTTGTTGTCCTCGCATCACCTTATTCGCTATTCCGCGCTGGCTGACTCTCGCTTGCCAGCACCCGTCGCAGGCCCGAGCCGTTCGGTCGGATGGCGGCCCAATTTCGGCTTCAGCTGTGCTAGTTCAATAAAGTCGTCTGCCTGCCGCCGAAGCTCGTCTGCGATCATCGGCGGCTGGATCGCATCGGTCGAGATGACGGTGACAGTGACGCCGCGCCGCTGCACGGCCTCCACCAATGAACGCAAGTCGCCGTCACCAGAGAATAGGATCATCTGGTCGATATGCTCCGCGAGCTCCATGGCATCGACCGCAAGCGCAATGTTCATGTTTCCCTTCACCTTACGCCGACCGCTGGCGTCAAGGAATTCCTTGGTTGCCTTGGTGACGACGGTATAGCCATTATAGTCCAACCAGTCGATGAGCGGCCGGATCGACGAATACTCCTGATCCTCCGCAATCGCCGTGTAGTAGAATGCCCGCAGCAACCGGCCCTCCCTCCGATACTCCTCAAGCAGACGCTTGTAGTCGATCTCGAAACCAAGCGCCTTGGAGGTAGCATGGAGGTTGGGACCGTCGATAAAGATGGCGAGCCTTTCGAATCGGGACATCACTGCTCCAGCTTCCAAAATGCCGCGCAGGCTATGAACCAGCCACTTACGAGGACGAGCTGGAGAGTCGGCAGCGAAGGGGCCTCTTCCAATGACATGGGACGAGATTTTTATCGAGCTCACACGACGATCGCGTCTCCTGTTCCATCGACTTCATATCATCGGCCCAAGGATCCAGCGGAGGCCTTCTCGAAGTTCTGTTGCTTACCTGTGTCGGGTTCGCGTGCGAGATCCATCTTGTTGAACTGGCCAGTCGAAAAGCTGCGCGCAGGCGCAGCACTGCAATCAGCGTTATGATTTGTACGAACACCGTTGAGTGCAAGGATAAGCGGAACGGAAACCGCCACCGCGATCAGACCGTACTCGATGGAGGTCGCCCCAGTCTTGTTTGGCCAAAACCGCAGAAAAGCAGATGATCTCATGACAAATGTCATTTCTGGCCGCCCCCCCCCCCCGGCTTGGTATTCTGGCGCTGCAATTCCTTTCACTTTCAGTCCCTGTCGCCTTGTCACGTTGGTTATCTCAGATCCCTTCACGAAACGTGTTTTGAGGCGCACAATCTCGTGCTTGCAGCACCGTTCCTCCACTGTTCACCTGTCGTCTCCGCTGATCAACAGCAGCCTGCCATGTCCGTCCGACATGCTGGCAATAAATACCTTGCTCCCTTCGGCTGCGCTCGGCCGAACTCTGCACGCAAAGGACAAACAGCCTGGTTTCCTACCCGAGCGTCGCATTCGCGCCCTCACCCGAGGATTGACCACCCCGATCAGGTCTTGAGTTATGACCAGGCGCAAGATCCTGCGCCAGTCCAAATGCGGTCGTCGTAAACCCGGGCAACAACCCAGCCATAAGACGTCGCGAAATCGGGTGCAGCTTGCCTTACAATAGACTCAGCGTCTTGGCGCTAATCATCGCGACGGGCCTCTCTTGGAGACTGACTGCGAGACTGCCCCAAAGACTCCACTCGTTTCAATACAATGAGTTGAAGAGGCATAAGCGGCCGACACAAGCTTATAGCAGCAGCAAGCCTTTTGCTCGAGGGACTTGCGATCATCAATGTGCAAAGCGCCGCGCATCTTGCGAATCAGACCGTGTTCTTCGAATCGGACCAGTGTCTCTGCGCCCCCGGCACCGCGCAATCCGAAGGCATTAGAAAGATAGTCATAGGTGACCGGCAGCATACGGGCGTCAACAGCATCACTCGCCAAACAAAGCCAGGAGGAAAGCCGCTGTTCGCGATCGTGTCGAACTCCACACAATCCCGTCTGAACGCACTGAAACGTCAGCGCCTGGATGTACTTAAAGAGATGCACTCGGATCTCTGGACGCAGCTTTATTATTCGACGCAAATCCCCGACACGGATCCGCCGTGCGCTTCCGGCAAAGAGTACGACCGATTGATGCGTCGCAAGGTGCCCTCCCCATAAGAACGAAGCGCCGACCACCCCCCGATATCCTACGAGTGCCGTTTCCAGCATGCTTCCTGCCGTGACAATTCTCAGTGAAGCCAGACCCGACTCCATGAAGTAGACGTGCTCGACATGCATATTCGGCTCATGCAGAGTCATGCCTTTTTGCAGGGTGATCGGCTCAAGGAGCTCCCCTATTGCCGCAAGGTCTCGCAAGGGCAGCCGCACCAGAATCGCATTTTTGACCAAGGCTCGCTCCTTGGGACGCACCAAAAGAGGTTAAAACATCAACCGCGTGTTGACCGCCCGCTTGCGAGCCACACTTCTGGAGCAGTCTGGTCGTGGACGACAGCGGGTGCGTGGTCGGTTATGGTCTCCTGGGTGCTTTTCTTGTGCCATGCCCAGCAAGTGGACCCGCCCCCACGGACACTGGGCGGAGCCTGCCCACTTGCTTTGAAGCGCCAAACCACGCTGTGCCACAAACTCACGGGAGTTCAGGTCTTCCACGCGCTATACGACGTCGCGCAAGACAATATCAGATAGCCGCACAATCAGCTCTTTGAGGCACCCATTCTCTCGCCTGCAACGTCCCAGCGGGCAGCGCTCGTCCGTCATCGCCAATGTTTCATATAGAACTTGTTGTCACGGTTCGGTCGTGTTTTCTTTAGAACCTGCGCAGTAAAGGACGCCCCGACAAAGACCGTACGTGAGGTACGAACAACCCAGCTTTTCGACAGCGCGTGTCGTCCTGGTCCCAGATTTGATCGTTTCGTACGATGCAGAGGCCTCAGAAGAGTTTCCATGCGTGCGGTCGGAGCAAAATTCGTCGCATCTTAAAACCGTATGGGGTGTGCCTACGATCTGCCTTGCAGCGCGTCACCGCTTCCACGCCGGCGGCCATAGCGGCATTGCGGCTGGAAACCTTGTCGCGCGTGCTGCGCGAAAAATGCGCGCTCAAACGCTCGATCCAGAACCTGACACTGTCTCCGATGACGTCCAATGCTCCATACTGACACGAAACGACCTGGCAAGCGACAACCATCTCCGTCAATCACCGCTCGGAGCTATCTGAGGCATCGAGGAGTCCTGCGAGATGGAGTCGCGGGCTCCCTCGCAGTGAGAGCCAGGTATGCTTCTGGCGACGCAAACTGTTGCGCCTGGAGATTCCGCGCGCATTTGTCCGCTTCGTACAAAGTTTACATCTGCCAGCGAACACAATCTATCAACAGGACCATGCAAGTAGCGCGCTGGAGCGAACAGGTGTGAGGCAGGCCGCAAGTCATGCCGGGCCGCGATCACGATCGAAGCATTTCATTTTACGGCCAGGCACTGAACGCGATATCGCGCCAGGAACATCCTTGTGATCCTTGCCAAGATCAAATCATGGTAGATCACCACGAACCGATATGACCGATTCACAAAAAGTGCGGACGCGTAGTGCCGACGGCATCACGGCGCCGCTGCGGCACGCGACCTTCAGGCGCATCTGGCTTGCGAGCCTCCTGTCCAACGTCGGTATCTTGATTCAAGGCGTTGGTGCGGCCTGGGCCATGACCCAGATGACATCGTCGGCTGACAAGGTCGCGCTGGTGCAGACCGCGCTCTTACTGCCAGTGATGCTGATTTCGATGCCGGCCGGGGCGATCGCGGATATGTATGACCGCCGCATCGTGGCGCTGGCTTCGCTTGGATTGGCGCTCGCCGGAGCAACCGGGTTGACGGTAGTCGCCTGGCTTGGGTTGGCCACGCCCAACCTCTTGCTCATGCTATGCCTCGTTGTCGGCAGTGGCATGGCACTAATGGGACCGGCTTGGCAATCGTCGGTTAATGAACAGGTTCCGCTGGAAGCACAGCTGCCTGCTGCGATCGCGCTGAACGGCATCAGCTACAACATTGCGCGGAGCGTAGGTCCGGCAATCGGCGGAGTCGTGGTAGCAACCGCGGGAGCAGTGGCCGCATTCGCGCTCAACACGTTGCTGTATCTGCCGCTGATTATCGCGTTGTTTCTTTGGAAACGCATCAGCGCGCCCTCACGCCTGCCGCCTGAAGGATTGAGCCGCGCGATGTTGTCTGGCATACGCTATATCAGCAATTCGCCCTCGATCAAGATTGTGCTGGCCCGCAGCCTCGTGACCGGCATCACTGGCGGTGCGATCACCGCTCTGATGCCGCTGGTGGCGCGCGATCTCCTGCATGGCGACGCGCAGACCTACGGTATCATGCTCGGCGCTTTTGGTTTTGGTGCGGTGGTCGGCGCACTGAATATCACCGAACTGCGCAAGCGGTTGAGCGGCGAGGCCGCGATCCGCGCTTGTGCGCTGTCCATGGGCGCGACGATGGCCGCGGCTGCGCTCAGCCGCGAACCGGTATTGACCGCATCGGCACTCGTCCTGGCTGGTGCTGCGTGGATGATGATGTGGGCGGTATTCAATATTGGGGTGCAGCTGTCAGCGCCGCGCTGGGTGGCCGGACGCTCGCTTGCAGCCTATCAGGCGGCGAGCTCTGGTGGGATTGCCGTCGGCAGTTGGGGGTGGGGCCGTCTGACCGACGCGGTGGGGGTCGAAACCGCGCTACTGGTGTCGGCCGCCCTGATGCTCGCCTCCCCCCTCATCGGCCGTTGGCTGCCTATGCCCCGCATCGGCGCGCGGGGTGATGACCCTGAGCCGCTCGCCGATCCCGAGGTACGGCTCGCCTTGACCGGACGCAGTGGCCCGCTCGTCGTCGAGATCGAATACCGGGTTGCACAGGAGAATGCCAGGGCGTTCCACAATGTGATGCAAGACGTGCAATTGTCTCGGCAACGCAACGGCGCCTACGGCTGGTCGATCGCGCGAGACATCGCCGATCCGGAATTGTGGACCGAGCGTTATCACTGTCCTACCTGGCTCGACTATTTGCGTTGGCGGAACCGCTCGACGCGGTCGGAACGTACACTGGAGCAGCAGGCAATTCGCTTCCACATCGGCCCCGCGCCGGTACGGGTCCGTCGCATGCTGGAAAGGCCGTTCGGCTCGTTACGCTCGATTGACGACACGACCGAGTACGCAGTTGGCGAAATGCAAGGGGAGATCGCAAGCCCGACGAAGGCATTACGTAGCCGGCCACTCCGCCCAATCAAATGACGCAGCTTGCTGGCAGAGGCCGGAACGCAGCAATCGACACTTCATCACACGAAAAGCGCCTAGACGCTCTTTGCCTTGCCCTCGCGAAAATCGGCGAGGACGTCAGGCCGGGCAAGCGATAATAGCGCGACGATTTCCGTCGTGTGCGACGAAAGGTTCGGCCTTTGTAAGCCCTTATCGGATCTTTCAATTACCCATAATTGTTGCCTCGATTGCGGCTCCAAGTTCGATGTCGTTCAGCCGCGATAGTCCGCGCCAGATCACGGTGTTTCCTGGAGGCGGATCGTTGGCTCGGGCCAAGTATCCTCCG